>NZ_CP089974.1:606631-909947 GCF_030177935.1 Moraxella haemolytica | reverse complement strand
AGACATACATCAATCCTTGATTCAAAATCAAAAACCTTTTAGTATGATTTATGTGTCAGACCATGGGCTACTGCCAACATCTTTAAAGCACGGCATATCGCAATTTAGCTTGCAAGTTCCGCTATTTAAAATATCCAGTAACGATACCCACAAGACGGTCAATGACGACATCATCTCTGGTTTTAGCTTTGTTTGGTTTTTAACCGAATGGCTAGGGGTTGATACACAAAATCAAAAGCAAAATGAATTTCTTAACGATTATCGCATGCACAGCTTAGAAGAGATAAAGAT
The DNA here is from genome assembly GCF_030177935.1 of Moraxella haemolytica. Classification (NCBI taxonomy): domain Bacteria; kingdom Pseudomonadati; phylum Pseudomonadota; class Gammaproteobacteria; order Moraxellales; family Moraxellaceae; genus Moraxella; species Moraxella haemolytica. The sequence continues at coordinate 909,656 of NZ_CP089974.1, read as the reverse complement.
TTTTGATGATTCTATTAAACCATACTTATCCGTAGAGCCATTCAATGGCGATTTATTACAACCAAGTGAAAATGAATATTAAATAAGGCATATATATGAAATACAAATTATCTGTAGTCATGATTGTCAAAAATGAAGCCAGAAATTTAGCAATCAGCCTGCCCGCCCTAGATGACTTGGCAGATGAAATCATCATTTTGGATAGTGGTAGTACTGATAACAGCCGTGAAATTGCCGAAAAGTACGGAGCAAAATGGTATGTTAATACCGACTGGCAAGGCTTTGGTAAACAACGCCAAATCGCCCAAAGCTACGCCACAGGAGATTGGATTTTGGCAATTGATGCCGATGAAGAAATCACAGCTGAATTAAAACAAAGTATTTTACAAGTCATTCAAAATAAGCCAGACCAGATTGTTTATGGCATAAGAAATATTGACTGCATATTTGGAAAAAATGAAATTGATGTGCCAAATTGGCGTATCAAATCTCATTGGCGATTGTACCCCAAGCACATTCAATTTAATGATAACGCAGTCCACGAATCTTTGGTTTTATCGGATAAGATAGAAACACAAACATTATCTGGCTACGCACGCCATCACACTGCCGAAAGCCCGCTATTTTGGTTAAATAAGCGGTTAAGCTATGCTTTAACTTGGGCAGAAGAAAAATTCCAACATGGTAAAGATGCTTCTTTTTCTTCTATTTTAACACATACGATTGGGGCGTTTTTTAAGCAATATTTACTTGATGGTCGATTCTTAAAGGGGAAGTATGGATATTTATATGCCTTATTATTCATGCAATACACCTTTAATAAATATGCAATTTTATACGATTTAAAGCACAATCAAGCAGAACGGGCGTTTTTAGATTATAATGAACTCACCAAACAACAGCGACCTGTGGACTTATCACAAAAGAAAAGTACACTCTCTTTGGTCATGATTACCAAAAATGAAAGCAAGCATTTACAATCATGCCTAGATACAATACATGATATTGTTGATGAAATCATCATTTTAGATAGTGGTAGCACCGACCACACCAGACAAATCGCTGAGCAATATGGAGCAAAATGGTATGTTAATACCGACTGGCAAGGCTTTGGTAAACAACGCCAACTGGCACAAAGCTACGCAAGCAGTGATTATGTACTGGTATTAGATGCTGACGAAAGAGTTGATGGGTGCTTGCGTCAAGAAATTGTTGAAAAAGTCTTGAATTACCCCATTGAGCATGAAAAAGTCTTTTCGGTATCACGAGTTAATTTATTCTGCGGTGTAGAAACGCAGCCAAGATTTTGGAAAACCAACCGATTGGCTCGCATTTACGCTCGTGAAAAATTTCAATATTCCAGCTTGGAAGTGCATGAATCCCTAGATCAACAAGGTGTACCAAGCAAATTGTTGGCAGGATATTTGCCCCATATCACCAATGATAATCTGCACCATTTTTTATTTAAAAATGTCCGCTATAGCCATGATTGGGCGATTGAAGCATATAAGAAAGGCAAGAGGGTTAATATTCTCTCCATCTTTTGGCGAGCATGGTTTTCTTTCATCAAAATCTATTTAATACGGGGTGGTTTTTTATCAGGTACATACGGACTGATTCTTGCGATTGCCTCTTTTGGTTACACATTGGACAAATACCTCATGCTTTGGCAAATGAACAAGGACAATAACAATCAGCACATCAAGGAGCATTAAGGTGAATTCTGCAAATATCACCCCAGTAATCATGGCAGGTGGTAGTGGTACTAGACTATGGCCTCTATCAAGAACCAAATATCCAAAACAGTTTTTAACATTAGGACTAGATCAGCATACCCTATTGCAACAAACCGTACTACGCCTAAAAGAGCTTAATTGCACCGAGTTAATTTTAATCTGCAATGAAGAACACCGTTTTTTGGCAGCTGAGCAGATGCGTGAAATCGGTATTTCTGCAACCATCATTCTTGAGCCAACTGGTAAGAACACCGCTCCAGCTGTTGCTTTGGCGGCATTATATTTACAACGACAAAAAATTGATACAACCATGCTGGTTTTGGCAGCAGATCATGTCATCAAAGATGTAAACATACTGCATCAAAGCATCTTGCACGCCACTCAGCTTGCCCAACAAGGCAGCATGGTTACTTTTGGCATCACACCTACCCACCCCGAAATAGGCTATGGCTATATTAAACAAGGCAAACCTTTACTAAATGGCTTTTGTGTTGATAAATTCGTGGAGAAACCTACTTATGCCACCGCACAAAGCTATCTACAAAGTGGGGATTTTCTTTGGAATAGCGGTATGTTTATGTTTAAGGCGGACAAGTATTTACAAGAATTAGCAACATACGCACCAGACATATTTGACTGTTGTTCGCAAGCGATAAGCACCACCAAGGCAGACTTTGATTTTATTCGTATTGATCAATCTATTTTTGAAATGTGTCGTTCTGAATCCATTGATTATGCCATCATGGAACATACTCAAAACGCCACTACGGTAACTTTGGATGCAGGATGGAGCGATGTGGGTTCATGGTCAGCACTGTGGGATATTCAACAAAAAAATGATGATGGCAATGTTATTATTGGCGATGTCATCGCTCATCGCAGCCACAATAACTATATTCATGGCGAAAATCGCTTGATTACCCTAGTTGGCGTTGATAATTTGATTGTGGTTGAGACCAAAGATGCCGTCTTGGTTGCCAATAAAGACAACACTCAAGACATTAAAGGTATCGTTGAGCATATCAAAGATAAGGGTCGCCAAGAACACGACATTCATCGTGAAATCTACCGACCATGGGGAAAATATGACAGCATCGATGCTTCAGATCGCTATCAGGTCAAACGCATCACTGTAAACCCAAATCAAAAATTATCATTACAAATGCACCACCACCGCTCAGAACACTGGATTGTAGTAAAAGGCACAGCCAAAATCCACAAGGGGGACGAAAGTTTTTTATTAACCGAAAATCAGTCAGTGTACATTCCGCTTGGAGAAATCCACGCCCTAGAAAACCCCGGTATCCTGCCCTTAGAGTTGATTGAAGTACAATCAGGCAGTTATCTTGGGGAAGATGATATTGTTCGTTTCAGTGACATTTATGGTAGAGAAAATAATGGCAATTCCTAAAATCATTCATCAAACCTATAAAACCGAAAAATTACCACAAACAATACAACCCATCGTTGCTGAGTTAAAACAGAAGAACCCCGATTGGGATTATCGGTTTTATGATGATGAGGCTGTTTTGGCATACATTAAAAAACACGACAACGGTCGAATTCTGCAAGCATATCAACGCATTAACCCTGTGTATGGTGCCGCCAAAGCCGATCTATTTCGTTATTTGGTACTATATCATGAGGGCGGTGTTTATCTGGATATCAAAAGCACTTGCGTTCACCCCCTAAATGAGGTCATCAAACCAAATGACACTTTTATCGTTACCCAATGGCAAAATGAAATCGGACAAGCCGAAGAAGGTATTGGTAAATTCTTGTATATAACAGAAAATCTTGGCATTAAAAATGGCGAATATCAACAATGGTTCATTATTTGTGAGAAACACTCTCCAATCATGAAACATGTACTTGATTCGGTCGTGGATAACATCTTAAACTACCGTGCTTGGCACTATGGTTTCCATAGCTATGGTAAGCGTGGTGTTCTTTTTGTAACAGGTCCTGTTGCCTACACCAAAGCCGTTCATGAAGTTCAAAACTTACACCCCATTCGTTTTGTGCGTTTTGACAAAGAAATTGGCTTTGTGTACAGTGCTTTGGAGTCTAGCACTGCACACACCAAGATTCTAAAAGGCCATTATGCCAGACATAAGGGATATATTGTCAATCAAGGCTACTGGATAAATTTTTTATCCACCATTTATATTGCCAGCACCAGACTGTGCAAAAACACATTAAAGTCTCTAGGTGTATTTAAAGAATAGAAAGCAGATTGATGGGTATTGTTGGTCAATAATCGGTTTGCTGTCAATAACCTAGCAAGCTACTACGCCATCAAAACACGCTCCCAAACTTCTCGTACGAACGCCCTACTCTCCTGCCATACTTCATCATCAACGATGACTTGTTTGTCAGACAGGGCAAGTTCATGCGTGGTCTTACGCAGTAGTAGATAAGTTTGGGTGAGTTTATCGCACCATTTTTCACTCATCAGCTCCGTCTTTGCCACTTCTTCAAAGATACGCACATTATCCGACCATATGGCAAGATTTGGATACACATGAGCATAAGACAATACCATAAACTGTGCCAAGAACTCAATATCAACCAAACCACCAAAATCTTGCTTAATATGAAACTGATGGTTTTTGGTGTCTTGTGTACCTAGATGACTTTGCATTTTTTGTCGCATATTTAGTACTTCTTGGCGTACTTGGGCAAGCTCTCTGGGTCTGGTGAGAATGGCTTGGCGAATCTCATCAAACGCAGCCAACACCATTTTATCACCAGCAACCCCCCTTGCTCTTACCAGTGCTTGATGTTCCCACGCCCACGCCTTATGCTGTTGATACAGCTCAAAGGCGTGTACCGACACCACCATCACGCCTGCATTGCCAGATGGTCGAAGGCGAACATCTAATTCATAAGCACGGCCATCACGGGTTTGGGTGGTTAGATAGCTAAGCACTTTTTGTACCAAACGAGAAGCAAACTTCATGCCACTCACCGCCTTCACCCCATCGGTATCCGCCTTTTCATCAATATTGTGCAAAAATACCACATCCAAATCCGAAGTATAAGACATCTCAATACCGCCAAGCTTTCCATAGCCAATCACCGCAAAGCCCGAATGTTCGCTATTAGCTCGCTCACCTGTTTGCAATAGTGGATAGCCATGCTTATGCGTCAGCTCATCAAAAGCACGCCTTACCGCTGATTCTAGTACCACTTCAGCAATAAAAGTCAGGCTATCAGAGACTTTCATAATATGTCTTAGTCCCAAAACATCAGCGGTTGCAACTGCCAAGACCTGTGTTTTTTTGAATAATCGGACATTCGCCAAATAACTTTCATCATCAAATCGCTCCACCCTAAGCAAGCCTTGACGCAAAATATCAGTCAGCTCTGCCTTATTGGGCAAATGCAGATAGCGTTTTTGTAAAAAATTATCCAGTAGCATCGGATATAAGGCAAGCTCTTTGGCAATCCAATGACTTGCCGAAAGCATGGGGATAAGTGCCACAGTAGCATTCGGATTTTCTGCAATCATCACCAAATAAATTGAACGGCGACAAATGGATTCTAGCAGAACAATCAATCTTGGCACAGCGACATCAGCACGCTTAGCCCCATCACTTTTTGCATGCTCCAATAAAGCGTGTAAAATAATAGGATAGGCAGCATCAAGCCGTGATTTTGGCTCATCATCTAGGCTGGCTACAAGTTTAGACTGATTGAATTCACTCAACAGCTTCACGCTTTCATCACTTAGCACTGACTGTAAGGATTGCCAGATATCATCAACACTACCTAACTCTTGGGTGGGGCTTTGACGATCTGTTACCATGCGTTCAAACGGCACAGACACATTATCCCTATGTTCATCTAGCTTTTGACGAAAAGCACCAATCTCATCAAAACCCATCACCTTAGCGATGGCGAGTAAGGAGAGCTCATCTTGGGGCAGTCGTTGGGTTTGCTCGTCATTTCTGGCTTGAATGGCGTGTTCCAATCGCCTCAAGAAGCGATAGGCAGCAGACAGTTTTTCGGCTTCGGTATGCTCTAAATGCCCAAGCGATGACAACACCTCAATCCCTTTTAGACAGGATAAATTATCCCCAAGCACCGCCTGATGACCGCCATAGATCAGTGCAAACGCCTGTACGATAAACTCAATATCACGAATACCACCCACACCCAACTTAACATTATCCAAATCCTGCCTTTGGGTCTGCTGAGCCACAATCAACGATTTCATCTCTCGCAATGCTCCAAAAGCACTATAGTCAATATAATAGCGATAGACGAAGTTTTTACGCAAGTTAACCAGTTGATCAAAAAATGATGCAGAGACTTGATTAACCACTCTTGCCTTTAACCAAGCAAATCTCTCCCAAGTGCGTCCATGTTGATTAAAATACTTTTCTAAGGCACTGGCTGTCATGACCAATGCCGAACCATCACCCCATGGTCGCAGTCGCATATCCACCCGAAACACAAAACCATCTGCCGTTATTTCATCAAGCAGGCGAATCACGCCTCGCCCCAAATGAGTCATGAATTTTTGATTATCAATGCTTTTTTTGCCCATCTGACTGATATCAGTCTCACCTAGCCCTTTATGAATAAAGATTAAATCAATATCGCTAGATAAATTTAGCTCCATCGCTCCAAGTTTTCCCATGGCAATGATGGCAAATTCATCTACCTGTCTTTTTCCATCAACGATGGTCATCGGCACACCGTAGCGATGGGTGAGCTGATGATAGACATGGTCTTTGGCGATATTGATGCAGGCATTAGCAAAAACAGACAATTCACGCATAAGGTCATCAAGAGTGATTAGCCCAAGTGCATCTTGCCAAATCCACTTTAGCATGAGCATCTGTCGGCATCGTCTTAGCCCCATCATCACATTATCATCACCTTTGGTCATTGTGATGAATTGGTCAACCTGTTTTCTTAACTCATCATCACCAAGCTCATCAAATAATCCACATTGACCCAAGAATGACTGAGCATTTTTGGTGTGCTTATCGTATAAATCTTTAGCAAAAGGACTGGCTAGGGATAGAGTCTGCAACTGAGCTTCGGTTGGTATGAATACGGCTGTCGTCATGGCTATTTTTTTACGCAAATTAATTTTTCCCATTTTACACCAAAAATTACGCTATAATAAGCTTAATTTTTAAATCATACAGCAAAAAACATCCTATCAACAACCATTAGCCATACCATGACCACATTGTTACTTATTACCAATGCCCCGCACAGTCATAAAGCAAAACTCGCCCTAGATACCGCCAAAAAACTACTTGATGCAGGCAAATCCGTACAGGTATTTTTTTATGGCGATGGTGCTTATACCGCAAACCGCCTATTATGGCAGACCGCCGATGTAGTGAGTGTTGCTGATGAGTGGGTAAGGCTTGCACAGACGCACCGATTGCAATTACCTGTTTGTGTTAGTACCGCACTGGCACGAGGTATTACCGACACTCAAAATGCCACACGGCATGAACTAAATGGCGACAACCTACGCACACCCTTTTATCTAGTGGGACTATCCGAACTTGCCATGCAGATTGATGTTTGTGATGAAGTATTGCAGTTTTAATGGTGTTATTTAGCAGACAAGTCTAATACTTTTGGCTAGCAAAATAGCACCAAAATCAGATATTTATAACGGATAAAAAGATGAAATTTTTAATCACCATCAGTACTGATAGCGAGCTAATTAGCTATGAAGCAGTCGCTTTGGGATTCACTTTAGCAAGCTTTGACCATGAAGTGCAGTTTTATTTTACTGGTAATAGCCATCTAGCACTAAACGATAAACAGAGTCGTATCTATGGCATGGTGCAGTCACTTGAATTATATGACATTGCTAAAGCATGGACAGATTTTAGTCATGATACCATCTTTGATGAGATGATTGATGGTCTATTGCTACGCCTAGATGCACCACCAATGACGACAGATTTTGACAGCGTTTTGGAATTTTAAATGACAAGCACAACTCTACAACTAGACGGTGATGGTCATCTTACCGATCACAACACATGGACGCCAGCGGTAGCACAGGCTTTGGCAGATACGCTAGATATACAGTTAGGCGATATTCATTATCGCATCTTAGGCGAAGTGCGGGCATTTTTTGAAAAATACCATCACAGCCCAACCACTCGCCCACTCATCAAGCACTTAACTCAAGCATTGCCTACTGATGATATTAGCAATACCAAATTGCAACAACTCTTTAATACAGGGCTTGTGGCACGCCACATCAATCGCATCGCAGGATTGCCAAAACCGCCTAATTGTCTATAGAGCTACGCTTAATCAGAACGACTGGATAAACGGTGATAGCCAACACTCTCACCAACATCACCAACAAAACCCATCTGTCGCCAAAGTTCATATAAGCAAATAGATACCGAATTGGCAAGGTTTAGACTGCGAGACTGCGGCAACATGGGCAAGCGGAGCCAATTATCTACACCGATATCATCTCTAATCTTCGCTGGCAGACCATCAGTCTCAGAACCAAACACCATCGCAACACTTTCTTCTTGAGTAAGACTAAAATCATGCTCATAAAAGCTATGACTAAACTTGGTGGTCAATGCTACCACTTGGTCAACACCCATCTCATTTAGCATCTGACGACATACCCACCAGTCTTCATGCACTTTCAAATCAGCATATTCATGATAATCAAGCCCTGCTCGTTTTAGCTTGGTATCGTCAAGCTCAAAACCAAGCGGTTTAATTAAATGCAGTTTGGCTCCTGTATTGGCACACAGGCGAATGATATTGCCAGTGTTGTTGGGGATTTTTGGGGTAAATAGGATAATATGAATGGTTGACATAGTTATTATACAGGGTTAATCAAAATATTAATGATTTAAATTCACACAAAATATCATCAATATTCATGATAATCAGTGCAAGTTTGTCGGAACTTCTTGAAACTCAAGCCTAATTATAAAAGAAAATTATCATACAAAAATCAATCACCGCTACTGTTGCTATAATTTTTTGTTCTAACTGGTTGAACACCATGAAAAGTTGCGTTAAGGACATTTTTTGGAAGCTAGCGATGCCGTTATCAATGGTGCAAAAAAGTTTGACAAAAGATTGAACAAGCTCATCTCACAAAATACCAAAAAAAATTATTTTTCGGTATCCGTTGTTCATGTGATAGCACCAATCATAAAAATGAACGCACCAAATGATTTACATAGCGAAACCCCATGTTAGTTGGGCTAAGCAAGGTCGCATCATGCACCATAAAACCCTCATGCTGTAAGGGCAGTAGCTCATTATCAATGCTACTAACAAGCAGTCCTGTTCGCTCCTCAAACATCTGTGTTGTCGCACCATGCCTTAGCCTAAGGGCATTCATCATGAACTCAAAGGGCAGACTATCTTCGCTAACTTTCTCAAAGCCCACCATTTTTGGGGCATAGGATGGCATAAAATTCAGATAATCTTTAGGCAAACGAGACTTACTAAACCGATAAATACCATCTGCATGTTCAGCATGATTATATAGTGTTATTTTACCATGTGCACCTGCACCGATTGCCAGATAATCACCAAATTGCCAATAATTCATATTGTGATGACAAGGTCTGTCATTTGCCCCTACCCATGCTGAGACTTCATAATTATTAAAGCCTTGCTCAAGCAGATAACAACGCCCTGCCTCTTCAATGGATTCAAGCACTTCATCATCAGGCAAGGCAGGTGGTGAACGATAAAAAGCGGTGTTTGGTTCAATGGTTAGCTGATACCACGAAATGTGAGTCGCCCCCATCTGCACAGCGGTTTTTAAATCGTGAATGGCCATATTCGCATCTTGATTGGGTAGTCCATGCATCAAATCCACATTCACCCGCTCAAAACCCGCTTGTCTTGCTTGTTTAATGGCATTCATCGCCTGCATGGGATTATGGACACGCCCTAGCGTTTGCAATACCTTGTCATCAAAAGTCTGCACCCCAATAGACGCACGATTGATTCCAATGTGGCGATATGCCTCAAATGGTGAATGTTCAATCGTACTAGGATTGACCTCAAGCGTAATCTCACAATCTGGACGAAAATCATAAAGCTCTCGCAATGCATCAAACAGCCGTTTAAACTGCTCAGCAGGCAGTAGCGATGGCGTACCCCCACCGATAAACACAGATTCAATCTGCCTATCTTGCACAAAAGATAGCTGAGACTGGGCATCTGCAATCAAAGCATCTACATAATCAGCAAAAGGTGCTGATAACAGCGCGTTTTGGTCAGGGCTAGGCAAGGCGTGTGAATTAAAGTCACAGTATGGGCATTTTTTGATGCACCAAGGAATATGGATATATAGCGACAGCGGAATACGCTTGGGTTGTAGCTCTAACAATGGGTTCATTAGCTACCCTGCTTCACTATAACAATCCGACCGATCGGTTTTATTTTGTGATGAACCAGCATGATTATCTGCCTCTATGAATTCAAATTGGTTTAATTTAAACTTCATATCCACATGCTTTTCAAGTGCAGGTAGATTAAAGGCATCATTTTCACTGACAAAACTAATGGAAATACCTGTGTGCCCTGCTCGTCCAGTACGCCCAATGCGATGCACATAGTCATCAGGCATCTCAGGTAGCGTATAATTAATGACATGAGTCACATCATCAACATGGATACCTCGCCCTGCCACATCAGTCGCCACCAAGATATTTACCTCGCCATCCTTAAAGCGTTTAAGATAACGCTCTCGTTTTTGTTGGGCGACATCACCTGAGAGCATGGTTACCTCAAACTGGCGACGCAAGTTATCATATAGTCGCTTCACTTGGTCTTTGCGATTGGCAAAAATAATGGCTTTTTTCACATCTTTGTCAGACAAAATCTCACGCAACGCCGCCATCTTTTCACGCTCAGTCAATAAATAAAAGCGTTGGTCAATCGCCTGATTGGTCTTACTCTCTGGAGCGATTTCCACAAAAGCAGGGTTATGTAGCCAGCGATAGGCTAGGTTCATCACATCAGCATTAAATGTTGCCGAGAACAATAGGCTTTGGCGGTGTGTATTGACAGGTATGTGCCGAACGATGCGTTTAATATCAGGGATAAAGCCCATGTCAAGCATGCGGTCCGCTTCATCCAAAACAAACACCTCCACTCTATCTAAGAACAACACTCCCTTGTTCACCCAGTCAATAATGCGACCTGGTGTACCAATCAAAATATCCAAAGGACGGCGTTCAAGCTGACTTGCTTGTTTATCAAAATCCGCACCACCTGTGATACATAAATTATACAGGTTACTAAAACGGGTTAATTCACGGCAATCGGCAAAAATCTGCTGTGCTAACTCACGAGTCGGTGCTAAGATTAGAGCACGGGGCTCACCCAAAAACCTTGCCTCATCAGACGCAAAGGGGTGTTTCATTAGCGATTCAATGATGGTAATCAAAAAAGTCGCTGTCTTGCCAGTACCTGTTTGAGCCTGACCAATGGCATCTTGATTGGCGAGCGTATGTGGTAAGATTTGTGCTTGAATTGGGGTTAGCTTCTCAAACCCAAGTGCACGCACCGCCTTTAAAGTCGTCTCAGACAATGGCAAATCTTCAAAACGACCAAAAGTCGCCACATCGCTTGGAAGTGTGTATAAACTCAAATGATTATCCTTATTTATTTTTGGCGGATGTTTTTGTTGGTTCAGTTGATTCTTCTAAAATCATATCAAGGCACGCATAGCCTGCTTCAGCGGTTGCACCTTGTACAAATTCACGCTTTTTATCATCGCTTGTTTCAACATTCTGCTTATACAACTCAGTCAATGCCACCTGCCAAAATTCTTTGATGTATTCGGTGATTTCATTATCACCGAACTGCTTGACAAGCTCAGCTGATACCACCTCAACTTCTTTTACGGCATCGCTTTGTTTAACATCAGATTGACGCATGACCGCCACGCTAAACACGCCTTCACCGACAATATTACAGATGCCATAAGCTGTTTTTTGTTCATCGCTTAGTTCTTGTGCATCTTGAGTGTCTGCAGCAGATGCACCCATGCAGATGCCTACAGCAAGTACACCAGCCAATAGTTTATTCATAATTTTCATTGTCATGCTCCAATAGGATAGTAAAAAATATACACAATAACGCATTATAACAATTTATGCAAATGATTTGCAAAATTATCCACATCATGAGTGATGAACGCATAAAAAAAGCCCACAAAAAAGCGGACTTTTAGTGTGTCAAGAAAAGTGTTTATAGCTTGGTTACTTCTTCAGCTTGTAATCCTTTATCGCCTTCTCTTACAACAAATTCCACTGCTTGACCTTCTTTTAGCAAGCGATAACCTTCGCCCAAAATCGCACGAAAATGCACAAACACATCTTCACCTGTCGCACGCTGAATGAAGCCAAAACCTTTGGAATCATTGAACCATTTTACAGTACCTTGTTCACGAACTGACATATTTTCTTCCTATAAAAACGCTTGAATATGATGGGCATGGTTACTAAACACGCCATCAAAGCTCATCAAGCTAAATTAACTCAAGCGGGTTGAAAATCTCAACCACACTCTTTTTACAGTAATCAGTAGGCAATTTCATCAATATCGCCAGCAATAATATTACTAACAATATTTACAAAAAATCACATCTTTACATAACTACCGCAATTATCATACCATGATAAATTCAGAATACAAGTATTTTTATCAATTTTCACACACAAGTGTCTATTTATCCACGATTAACCACCAATCAGACAAAACTTTTCACAAAAAATCTGCTAAAATAACGCCATTCTTACTTTAGACCGCCCATCATTATGAAACAGTCTCGCCACATCTTATTACTAAATGGTCCAAACCTACATCTGCTAGGCAAACGAGAACCGCACATCTACGGTACAACCACGCTAGCTGACATCGAACATCGCTTAATCAGTAAAGCCACCAAGCATGGCATCATGCTGACTGCCTTTCAGTCAAACCACGAAGGCGACATCGTTGATAAGATTGGTGAATTGGGATTGTTGGCTGATGGTACAGGCTTTGACGCTGTCATCATCAATCCTGCCGCCTTTACCCATACTTCAGTAGCGATTCGTGATGCACTCACCGCCGCAAACAAGCCATTCATTGAAGTCCACCTATCCAATGTGCATGCACGAGAGCCATTTCGTACGCATTCTTATTTTTCCGATAAGGCAGTGGGTGTAATCTGCGGGCTTGGCGATATGGGCTACGACATGGCACTAGATTGGTTGGTTGAGTATTTGAATAAAGCAGACAGTGATTGACAATCCTTTTTTGATAGCTAAGATGGGTAATGCAGGCGGTAAAATACGCCCAACCACCCATCTTGATACAAGTCATAACACAGGATTGATAACAGGGATTTTTTTATCTTTGTCAAATTTTGGATTAAAGGTCTGCACCTCAGGATTGGTTGGCAGTCCAATATCAGCCAGCTTATCTGCCACACCCACTTGAATATTATCACCCTCAAACAGGCGTTCATCATCCGTCCGCTCGGTTTTTAGGCTTTCAAAATCAAACAGTTCACGGTCAGCAAGCTGACTTGGGGCAACATTTTGCAAGGCCTTAAACATACTTGCTAGGCGTTTTGGGTGGGCATTGTCCCATTCACGCAACATATCATTAATCATCGCTCGCTGTAGGTTTTCTTGTGAGCCACAAAGATTGCAAGGGATAATGGGAAAGCCTTTATAATTGGCGTATTTAATGATGTCTTTTTCGGCGACATAAGCAAGCGGACGAATCAAGATATTTTGCTTATCATCTGATAGCAGTTTAGGCGGCATCGCCTTTAATGAACCGCCATGAAACAAGTTTAAAAAGAAAGTTGCCAAAATATCATCACGATGATGCCCAAGTGCCACTTTGGTTGCACCAATTTGCTTAGCAAAGCCATATAACGAGCCACGACGCAAGCGAGAGCAAGCAGAACAATAAGTTTTACCCTCTGGTACGACCTGCTTAACGATACTGTAAGTATCTTTTTCTAGAATGTAGTAAGGAATGCCTTGCTCAGATAAGTATTCTGGCAGTATGTGTTCAGGAAAACCGGGTTGTTTTTGATCAAGATTGACCGCCACAACTTCAAAATTAATCGGTGCAATACGCTTTAAAAAAAGTAGAATATCTAGTAAAGTAAAGCTGTCTTTACCGCCTGAGATACACACCATGACCACATCGCCATCTTCAATCATATTAAAATCACGAATCGCCCACGAGACTTCCTTGCGAAGTTTCTTTTGCAATTTCTTAAAGCGAGTTGATTTAATGCCATCGTCAAAATCATGAGTTTCATCATTATCATCGGTCATGTCATCTCGCTTGTCATCATGCGACAAGGCATGAATGACCTCTAGGTCATCACTGTCTAGCGGTGTTGCATCATTCTTCAAGTCGTTTATCATGTCGTTCATGTTATCTTGCTCAATATTCTATGATTGATGTGTTTAACCTTTATTTATCCCATTTGACCATCGCTCACAGCTTGCCATAGCTATGGGTTGTTTAGGATTTTGATTTGATGGTATATTTTTTTATCTCACTGGTATTTTTGGTGTTTTCAATGGCAACAGCGACCAATTTACCATCGATTTTTTCATAGCGTACCTTTGGGGTGGATTTTTTGACTGCTTGGGCGTTATTATCACCATCTTTATTGGCATAAGTCTTATCAAAGCGATGAGAGTGCTTGGACTGTCTATCAAAACGCCCCGCCCTTGTTTCATCTTTTATACCACGCTGATGAAAACCACCTGCTAGACCATGCTGAGCAGATTTATCCTGTTGGGAACGGCTACGTCCGCTTTCTTTTGTGCCATCTTGATGAGAGCGGTGCTTACTGGCATGATGAGTACGGTCGCCATGCTTATCAAAGCTACTCCGACCACTGCGTTTTTCATTCGTATCTTTAACGACTTCACCATCCACTTGCTTTTGGTGCGTCTGTACAGACCTCTCTATGGCTTTTATGCCATTTTTATGACGGATTTGGTAACTTTGATGGATGGGTTTTTTTGGATTAAAATCAAAGCCGGTTGTCTTATCTGTTAAGCACACCACTTCATAGCGAGCCAATAAACTTTCATCAAGCTCAAAGCGAGTGTAGTTGTTACTAAAATACAGTACCCCATCAGCCGAGAGTCGGTTCATCGCACGATTAATGAGTGCAACATGGTCTCGCTGTACATCAAAAGTCCCCTTAAACTTCTTAGAGTTTGAGAAAGTTGGTGGGTCAATAAAAATTACCTCATATTGCTCAGTATGCTCTTTAATCCACTCAAAAACATCTGATGCGATGAATTGATATTTCAATTTGCCATCAACATAGGCGGATAAATCCAGACCATTTAGAGCAAAGTTTTGATGCCCCCAATCTAGATAATTGGCGGACAAGTCCACACTCGTAACAGACTTTGCTCCTACCATCGCCGCATGGACACTTGCTGTACAGGTATAAGAAAATAGATTTAATACTCGCTTGCCACGGCTGGTAGCAGCAACCATCTGACGCATATTGCGATGGTCAATAAACAGCCCTGTATCTAGATAGTCGGTAAAATTGACATAAAAGTAAGCCCCATATTCACGCACAACATACATTTTTTTGCGTTTGGTTTGAGCATCTGAATTTTTGGTATATTGGTCATTACCTGACTGTCTGGCACGAGTTTTAATAAAAACATCTTCACGAAACACCCCAAGTATTTCTCTTGTGTGATGTAACACCGAATTAAAACGCTGCTTGGCAACATCAGCAGGGATTTGTTTGGGTGGTGCGTATTCTTGTACATGCACCTTTGTGCCATATAAATCAATGGCGACATTGTAGTTGGGCAGATCTGCATCATAAACACGCAAATTACTCACCTCATCCACTTTGGCAGCTTTTTTTAGGTGAGCTAGGTTCTTTTGTAGGCGATTGATGAATTCTTGAGCCTCTTCGCTGACGATATACTGTCTTTCAAATCGCTCAATCAAACTTGGCTGTCTTTGTATATCTAGCGAACCATGACGAAAATACACCGTCAATGCACCGTTATGACAACGCAAAGTCGCAGGATTGATAATAGGCAATGTATCAACATGCTCTACATGACTACCCAACACAGCTAAAGTCGCTTGATGAATGCCAGCACACTCAAAACCATCAGATGCACACAAGCCCAAACCTTGATATAAAGGCTTAATAAAATCAGCCTCACCCAATCGCTCCCCATAAGGCGGATTGGTAATCAATAAAGGGTTGCTCGCTTGTAGTTTGGCAAGCGTATCTTTTAAGGCACTAAGTGGCTGCTGTCTTAGTGTGATGTGATTGATGATGGGCGACAGTCCTGACGCCATGAGATTTTGATGGCAGGCGTGTACCGCTGTTGCATCGGCATCAAGGGCGATGACAGTAGGCATATTCTGACTCAGTTTATCCAAATTGGCATGAAATCTGTCATTTGCCGTCATGACCTGCTGTTGCCATAGTGCATCGTCATGGTATGCCCAGTGATAAAAACCAAACTCGTTAGTCGTCTTATCTAGCCCTACAGGGTAATCAGCACGCATCAGCATGGCTTCTGTAATGAAAGTCCCCGAACCACACATTGGGTCAATGAGTGCATCGTGTTGCCCTGTATGCCAACCGCATTCGTACAATAAGGCGGCTGCTAAGTTTTCTTTTAAAGGAGCAGCGGTATTAACAACACGATAACCACGGCGGTGCAAACTGGTGCCCGATAAATCCAAAAACAACTCAGCAAACTGATTATTCGCCACTGCAAAAATATGAATATCAGGCGTCTTTGAGACATCAGGACGAGCCCCAAGTTTACGATTAAAGGTATCCACAATCGCATCTTTAATACGCAAGGTGGCGAACTGCTGATTAATAGTCATTCGCTTATCGGTTGATAGACGAATAGCAAAGCTATGATCTAGGTCAAAAATCTGCGTCCAGTCGTAACGAGCAGTAAACTGATACAATGCTTCTGGCACATCTTCATCAATCACCTGCGTCTGTATGGTGCGACTGATGGCACGCCCTTTGTCATCTTTTGAGATTTGATTGGTGATGGTCTGTTTTTGCTTAAAATGATATTCGCCAATCGGCAGTAAAATACGGCTCGCCACACGGCTATATAGGCACAAATGATAGAACTGAGAAAGACCGACTGTTGCACGAACACGCCCCACACGAGTGATGTGAGCATCAATCCCAAAGGACTTAAGCTCAATCAATAGTGCATTTTCAAGCCCATCAGCACAGGTTAAAACAAGCTCAAAAGCACGAGTATCAAACTGACAAAAGGGGTTGATCAGAACAGGGGTGGTGCTACTCATAGAATTCTCAATAAGACAATGCAATCAGAACCATCTATTATAGCATACATTAGCCATCTTCACCATCGAAACTGCCTTTAATGATAACCCTAAGCCGTTCCATTAAAGCTGATTTTTAGGTTCTGCACCATCTAGGGTTTCATTTAAGTTGTCAGCAGATGGTTTATGTGGTGCAAGCTGCATCCACGACTCGCCATTCATCATTAAACGCATATGCGGATAAGGTGCATGAATGCCCGCATCATCCAAATCTTGTTTGATTTTTTCGGTGATATTCTCTTTGATGACAGGAATACGAGCTACTGACAGCGGTGCAACCCAAAAACGCACGATAAAAAACACACCATATTCACCCACCTCACTGACAGTTACCATAGGTGCTGGATGTTTTAACACCACCTCATCTGCCGATAAAGTCTTAACAATGATGCTTCTTGCCTGATTGATATCAGCATCTAAGGCAATGCGAGCTTTGACATCAAAACGAATCATCTTTTTAGAGGTTAGATTAACCACTTCTGATGAGGCGACGGTAGAGTTTGGAATAATAATGATGATATTATCACGGTCAAGAACTTGGGTGGCACGCAATGAAATCTTCACCACCCTCCCCTCTTTATCCCCTAAACGAATCCAATCACCCACCTGAAATGATTGCTCCACCAAAATGGTAATCCCTGCAATGAAGTTGGCAAGCGTACTTTGGGCTGCAAAACCCACCGCCAAACCCACAATACCCAGACCTGCCACCAATGACACAATATCAAAGCCAAACTGTGCAAGCACACTAGCCAATGCCAAAACAAGCACCAAAACCAAAATCATGTTTTTAAACAGCTGTTCTATCGATGCGTTTAACTCATAATGTTTTAGTACACCGCTTAGCATTCTTCCTGATGTCGTCCATAGCACATAATAAAAACCGATCCAGCCTGATGCCTTTGCTGTCGCCTTAACTGTATCGGCATGAAAGCCAATCTGCATCATCACTGCAATCAAACTTGTTACAAACCACACATAGCGAAGGATGGCACGCATGATACGCATTCGTCGCTGGGATAGATGCAAAAATGCCCGAGCGTGCTTGATGCAATAAACCAACAGCCAATAAATAAAGCCAATCAAGGACAATAAAATGATAATCTTAATTGCTGTCGCTGACAACGCCAGACCCCGCTCGGTCCAGTTCATATTATCATCAAGCGAACCACCCAAAAACAGATAAACACTTTGATAAAGATCTTTGATGATTTTTTCAAAAAAATCCATGATGGCTTGACTATTCATAGGCTAACTGTGGCGTTTGTGGCATATTAATGTTACAATATCCATTTGTAAGCCAAAAAGTGTGCTGCATCTTGCTTACAATGAATTTTTGCGTTATTGTAGCAAAATTATCGCTAAAAATATGCTTTATTTACTGTGTTTTTTACTTTTTTATGGATCGCAAGCCCAAACCGACCACCCCCTATCTTAGCAAGTGAAGTAATAATAATGAATGGATTGCTGACGCTGATTTTAATAGTAACGCCAATGTTTGTCGGATTTGGCTTACCTAGTCGCCCAAGCTGGGTAATCACTGCCGAACGCTTGCTTAATTATTTGGTATTTTTAATTCTCATCGTCATTGGTATTGAGCTTGGCTTGGTAGATAATTTAAGCCAAAAAATTGACGAAATTACTTTATATTTAGGCACTTTGACCGCACTCACTGTTGGTTTTGGCTCAGTTGCACTGTATCTTTTTGACAAACTTATTCCCATTAAGCATCACAGCAAATCCCCTGCCCAAAAGACCAAAATCAGCCTACATGGTAGCTTGATGCAGATCAGCTGTTTGGCACTGGGTTTTATCATGGCAAGGTTTCTACCCCCAATCTTATTACCACCAAATGGTACAACCACCGCACTGCTCATGCTACTTTTATTCCTTGTGGGCGTCAGCTTAAAGGGGTCTGGTGTTACATTAACACAGGCGATGCTAAACAAGCGAGGCTTACAAATTAGTGTCATTTTTACGGCGGCGACACTTTTTGGTGGTGTAGCTTTTGCTCTATTATTTGACGAGGTAAGCATCACAAAAGGTCTAGCACTCGCCTCAGGCTTTGGTTGGTATTCACTCTCTGGTACAGTGATGACCGATGCTTATGGGGCAGTGTGGGGTAGTGTCGCCCTACTAAATGATCTTTTAAGAGAGATCATTGCATTCATCTTTATCCCTTGGATGATGCGTCGTTCATCATCAGCGGCGATTGGGCTTGGTGGCGTTACCAGTCTTGACTTCACCTTGCCAACTTTAACCGCATCAGGCGGTACACAAATCATTCCCACCATCATCAGTTTTGGTTTTATTACCAATATCATCTCACCGATTTTTATGGTGTTTTTTAGCGCATTAGGTTAATGATAAACCATGACTGATCATCATGGCTTTATTGTTTTTCGGATATACGCCATTACTCACAGAAACATGATTTTAAGTGGTAAGATAAGATTGCCCATATAAATGCCAAGCCAAAATAATCAATCAATCTTTATGAATGAAACCTAACCACCCCCTGCCTTTTTATTAAAAAAATTCATCAACAAGCGAGATTTACCCACCAAATTTACCATCTCAGCACGAATAAATCTCAGTGGCTCTTTTTGTGGCAAACTCCCTGCAAAAGCAT
Organism: Moraxella haemolytica; assembly: GCF_030177935.1. Taxonomy (NCBI): domain Bacteria; kingdom Pseudomonadati; phylum Pseudomonadota; class Gammaproteobacteria; order Moraxellales; family Moraxellaceae; genus Moraxella; species Moraxella haemolytica. The sequence goes on along the minus strand of NZ_CP089974.1, from coordinate 889,898 downwards.
AGTTAATCAACGAAAACCCATGCATCATCACTTTATTATATGAACACCGTTCTCGCTCATAACGACGCAATAAATGCTTGCTGTCTTGGTCGGACTGCCTGATAAGCTGTAGCAATGTCGCCACATCCGCCAATCCTAAATTCAACCCCTGTCCTGCCAAAGGATGCACGCCATGAGCAGCATCACCAATCAGTAAAGTATGCGGTGCGGTATAGCTTTTGGCAACCTGAGCAGATAAAGCAAAACTGGCAACAGACTCAATGCGATGAATCCGCCCACGCTCATAACCACTAGCAAGAGCTAATTTATGCATCAACTCATCATGGGGTAGTGCCAAATATTCCTTTGCCATTTGAGTGGGTAGTGTCCACACCACCGAATGCCAACACCCATCATCCTCTGCTGATACATCTGCCAAAGGCAGTAATGCCAGTGTGCCTGATGGTAGCATGGCTTGGCGTGCAGTATGCTCATGTGGCTTATCAGTCTTGATGGCACAGCAGATGGCGGTCTGCTGATAGTCAAGTTTGTCCACCCAAATGCCAGATAATCGCCTAACAACAGAACTCCTACCGTCAGCACCCACCAACAGCTTGGTGTCCACTAGGGTGGTGTTGCCAGCATCACAAATAAGGCGAAGGCTGATGCCGTCATGGCGAATATCAAAGCCAAAGATTTCATCGACCCGCCTGTCATGTAGCACGGTCAAATATTGTGCCAAATCTGCTTGGCGTGCTCGTTTGTATAGTGCTTCATCGATGACGATGGGTTCAATCATACTACCTAAAATCGGCGGATTAATAGATTCTTTGGCAAAATTTAACTCACCACGCCCATCACTTTGCCACACCTTCATGTCCGTATAATCAGCACGACGCACAAAGTCCACCACACCGATGGATTCAAATAACGCCAAACTTGCCAAATTCAGTGCATACACCCGAGCATCACGATAAGCCAAAGCTGCTTGTCGCTGTTCATCACTCATGGCAGGCTTAGCATCAATCAAGACGACTTGTTTTTTAAGGCTAGCAAGCCCAATAGCAAGCGTCATGCCTACCACACCCCCGCCCACAATAAAAACATCAGTGCAGATTTTATCAACCATTATTTTAACGCTCAAAAAATACCAACTAAAATACCAAAAAGCACATTGGTTTTTATTTAATCATTGACAACAAAAAAGTGCAAGGCGAACTTGCACTTTTTTATATTTCATCGGTTATACACGATAGTACATATCAAATTCAAGTGGGTGAACCACTTCATTGATTCGGTGTACTTCTTTCATTTTTAGGTCGATGTAGCTGTCAATCATCTCTTTGCTAAACACACCGCCTTTTAATAAGAACTCATGGTCATCACGCAAAGCGTTGAGTGCCACCTCTAGGTTTTCTGCCACCGTTGGAATTAGAGTTTCTTCTTCTGGTGGTAGGTCGTATAGGTTCTTATCGGCTGCCTCGCCTGGATCCATCTTGTTTTCAATGCCATCAAGACCTGCCATCAAGAGTGCAGCAAAGCACAGGTATGGGTTGGCTGATGGGTCAGGGAAGCGAGCTTCAATACGCACCGCTTTTGGACTGTTGACATGTGGAATACGGATAGAAGCCGAGCGGTTCGATGCCGAATATGCCAGTTTAATCGGTGCTTCATAGTGTGGCACAAGACGCTTATAACTGTTTGTGCTTGGGTTGGTGATGGCATTTAATGCTCGAGCATGCTTGATGATACCACCGATAAAATATAGTGCCATCTTAGATAGTCCTGCATACTCATCACCAGAGAACATATTGACACCATCTTTTGAGATGGACATATTGACATGCATGCCAGAGCCATTATCACCAACTAGCGGTTTTGGCATAAAGGTTGCAGTTTTGCCAAATTGATTGGCAACATTTTGTACAATATACTTAAACTGCTGTACTTCATCTGCTTTTTTAAGCAAGGTATTAAACGAGATACCAATTTCAAGCTGGCAACTTGCCACCTCGTGATGGTGCACCTCGATACGACCCTCCCCCATCACTTCTTCAATGCGGTCACACATCACAGAACGCATTTCATGATAGTGATCTACAGGAGCAGTAACTGCATAAGCACCCTTGACCGCAGGTCGTTGACCTAAGTTACCCCATTGATAGTCGTTATCAGCACTCCATGCCGCCGCCTCTGCAATAACTTGGCTTCTAGCACCTGACATATCAATATCCCATTTGACTTCATCAAACACAAAAAACTCTGGCTCAGGTCCGATGAACGCAGTATCGCCAATCCCTGTTGATTTTAGATAAATTTCTGCACGGCGTGCAATAGAGCGTGGGTCTTTAGCGTAGCCTTGTAAGGTATCAGGCTCAATAACATCACAAGCAACAACGATGGTTGGCGTACTAAAAAAAGGATCTAAATAGGCTGTGCTAGCATCTGGCAACAAAATCATGTCCGATGCCTCAACACCTTTCCAGCCTGCCACACTTGACGCATCAAACATTTTGCCGTCTTCTAGAACATCTTCATCAATGCTTGAGACAGGGAAAGTTAAGTGTTTTTCTTTACCATGCGTGTCCGTAAAACGAAAATCCACCCACTTTGCACCCGATGATTCAATCAAATCAAACAGCTTATTAGACATAATTTCACTCCAAAATCATAAACATAAGTACACTAAACGGTAAGATATTAAAGCCCTTCTTATCATCTGTCAATCATTTTTGACAATTTGAGCGGTTTCATTAAAACTTATCAAAAAACCGAATTATTAATCAAAGATATTAATAATTCGGTTTTTTAATTAGGTAAGTTCATCTGGGTGGTGTCAGGATTGAGTCCAAAATAAAATACCACTGTCGCAATCAGACTGTTGATGATGATAAACGCCCAGTCAAATGTTTCGTGGTTTAATAAAAAGCGACCAACCAATGCACTAACCGCCAGCATGATGACAAAACAAGCCAGTAGATATTTAATAATCAGTGGGTGTGTTAGAGAGAATCGTTCGTGATTGACTTGGTGGCGTAAAAGGTGCTTGCGATGAATGACAAAACCAATCACATAAACAATCGCCCCAAAAATGATAGAACCAACAATACCCATCAGACACCTTTTTTATCTCATCAACGCTATTTATCTTATAAATTCTTTGATATCAATCTAAGATTGACACACCAACCAACCACAAACATAATCAAAGTAAATCAATCAAATCATCATCGCAAGACACTTGATAAACCGTGTTTGAGCCATGAACAATATACATAATATGGCGACTATCCAACAATGGATTGATATTTTTGATGGATTCTTTGACCTGTGCCAAAACCATCGCACCATCTTTTCGTGCAACAATCTGTTCAATATCATCTTGACTTATATCAAATCCATTTGCTTTAAAATACCGCCAACCTGTCGGTATATTCAGCACTTCAAGTGGTTCGGGTTTATCCCAAACAGATGAGCTACCTTTTGGTTCTTTCATCTGCATGACCAAAACGCCATCATCTTGACTGATTTTTATTTGAGCAGGCTCATCATGACTAACGGTATAACACCCCACCACAGCATCCATCTGCACGCTTACCTGCGTGTCGCTCGGTGCCGTGATTGTACTTATATCTTGCTCGTCCGACTTTTGGCAGGCAACCAAAAAAATCAGCAAACATAGCGTGCCAAAACCAATAAATTTTGGGGTAAATCGTACAATCATAAATCAACCAGTTGGTAATATCTCAATGAGTAATATCATGGGTAAATCACTCACTTATAAAAAACCCATCATGTCAAATCAGCTTGGTTATTTTACCGATATTTATGTGATTTTGCTAGCTTAAGTTTTATCTTTTGTCTGAAGTTTTTGTGAATGTTAGGATAGACTTTGATATCAAGACATAAATTTCTTAGCAAGGGTTTAAAAAATCACAAATACCCCCATATTGTTAGCATCTGTGCTATAATATCCAGTATTTTTTTAGGTCAAGCAAATAATAACAAAGCGAGTATTCATGAGCGAACAACATTCTAATTCTCAGCTAGCGACTTTGATTCAGCTAGGCAAGGAACAAGGTTATCTGACTTATGCCGAAGTCAACGACCAACTGCCTGAATCAGTTACAGAAAGCGACCAGATTGAAGACATCATTCAGATGCTAACCGATGTAGGCATTCCTATATACGAAGTTGCCCCAGATGAAGATGACATCATCTTGACCAGCTCAAGTAATGATGACGACATGGCTACCGATGAAGCCGTTGCCGTCTTAGCGAGCGTTGAGACCGAGCCAGGTCGCACAACCGACCCTGTGCGTATGTATATGCGTGAGATGGGTACTGTAGATTTGCTGACTCGTGAAGGTGAGATTGGCATCGCCAAACGCATCGAAGAAGGTACTCGAGAAGTGCAGTACATTATGGCTTACTGGCCAGGTACAGTAAAATTCGTGCTTGATGAATACGCCCAAATCGAGACAGGCGAAAAGAAAATCTCCGATATCGTCTCAGGATTTTTAAATCTTAGTGATGATGAATTTGAACTCAAAGATGACAACGAAATCGACCTAACAGACATCAAAGAAGAAAACAAAGTTAATGCCCTAGAAGACGATGACGAAGAAAACGGAAGTATGGATGCTGCTGGCGGCGATGATGACAGCAACCTTGACCCTGAAGAAGTGCGTACCCGCTTTGAAGAGATTCAAACTCTATTTGCCAAATCACAACAAGCCCTAGAAAAGCACGGTCGTGGTAGCAAGGAAGCTAAGGCAGCTTATGACGCATTAGCATCTCGTTTTATGCTCATTAAACTAAATAACCGTCTATCTGACCAAGTCATGACGCTCATGCGTGAAGTGTATGAAGATGTTCGTAATAATGAACGCAAAATCATGCGTTTGGTGGTGCGTCATGGCAAGATGCCGATTGACGAGTTTAAAAAAACCTTTCCAAGCAATGAAACCAATCTTGACTGGCTACGCCTTCGCATTGATGGCAAACCTGCCTTTGCTGAGACATTAGAAAAGGTATTACCTGAAGTCATCGCCCTACAAGAAAACATCCTAGCTCACGAAAATGAACTACAGATGGATGTCAAAAACATGAAGGCGGTGGCTCGCCAAATGGCAATCGGTGAGGCAAAAGCCCGCCGTGCTAAAAAAGACATGGTTGAAGCCAACCTGCGTTTGGTCATCTCCATTGCCAAAAAATACACCAACCGTGGCTTGCAGTTCCTTGATCTTATCCAAGAGGGTAATATCGGTCTTATGAAAGCTGTGGATAAGTTTGAATATCGCCGTGGGTATAAGTTTTCCACCTATGCCACATGGTGGATTCGCCAAGCCATCACTCGCTCTATTGCTGACCAAGCACGCACAATTCGTATTCCAGTACATATGATTGAGACGATTAATAAAATTAACCGTGTTAGTCGTCAGCTGTTGCAAGAAATGGGGCGTGAACCCACACCAGAAGAGTTGGGCGAACGCTTAGATATGGACGAGGCGAAAGTTCGCAAAGTCCTAAAAATCGCCAAAGAGCCTATCTCTATGGAGACTCCGATTGGTGATGATGAGGATAGCCATTTGGGTGATTTCATCGAAGACAACACCATCTCAAGTCCTGTAGATAGTGCCACCGCTGAAGGGTTGCGTGAAGCAACTCGTGAGGTGCTAGACAACCTAACCGAACGAGAGGCAAAGGTACTCAAAATGCGTTTCGGCATTGACATGGCATCTGATCACACCCTAGAAGAGGTTGGCAAACAATTTGATGTTACCCGTGAACGCATTCGCCAAATAGAAGCCAAAGCCCTGCGTAAACTTCGCCACCCTTCTCGCTCTGAGCATCTGCGTTCATTTCTTGAAAATGATTAAAGGGCAAGTCGGACCGCTCAAGTCAGTCAAGGATTGGCTTAACCAATCAGCTTTTGACAATAAAATAGCCACCCTGCGTGGTTATTTTATTTTTCGTTTCTGATGGATTACTTAAAAAACAGTCCTTAGGACAATCCGCCAGACAACTTGAAAAACCACCGCAAAACTCCATCTATTTACCACACCAAATAACATAATAAATAATCAGGTAGCCGCTATGAAACTTACCAACCTAAACCGCAAACCCACCGCAACCAATGCCAAACGCACAGAAATCCAAAACCCAGAGCTTTGGAATTTTCCAATGGATTATCCCATCAGTATCATTGGTCATGAAGGTGAACACGATGCTTTGTTGCATGAAGTTACTTTAATTTTGGCAGAGATTTTTCCTAAATTTGATGCTGCCAGCATTCAAATCAAACCATCTAAAACAGGCAGATTTCACGCTTTAAGAACCAAACTGTACTTAACTTCTGCCGATGAAGTCAATCGATTATATACCGCCCTTGATAAAGCAAAAACCGTAAAGACAGTTGTATAAAACCCATCTTTATCGTTAAGCGTGCTATCACCCATATTTATCAATATCACACAGCTTTTATGTCATGACCACTCCACCACCAAAACCAAGTACCACTACTTTGCGTGTGTTACATACTTCAGATTGGCATCTTGGCAAACGACTTCATCAACAGCAACGCTATGAAGAGTTTGCCGAGTTTTTGGATTGGTTGGTGGACTGCATCAACACTCAAGCAGTTGATGTTTTGATTGTTGCAGGTGATGTTTTTGACACCATGACACCCAGCAACAAAGCCCAAGAACTGTATTATCGCTTTTTGGGTATGGTTGCTAAAAGCAGTTGTCGCCATATCATCATCACCGCAGGCAATCATGACAGCCCAACCTTCTTGGACGCCCCAAAATCCATCTTAACTTTCCTAAATATCCATGTCATCGGCATGGCAAGCAGTCAAGTGGATGATGAGCTACTCATATTAAATAACGATGACATACCAGAAGCCATCATACTGGCCGTACCTTATTTGCGTGATAAAGATGTTCGTGATAGTGGGATATTTGATGATATAAAAAATAAAGAATATGATACCATAAGCGGAATCGCCAACCACTACAAGAAACTCGCCACCCATGCCAAAGAGCAACAAGCACGCATTCTAACCGAGCATCACAAAAAAGTCCCCATCATTGCCACGGGTCATCTATTCATTGCAGGGTCGCACACATCATCTCATGATGACGGCATGCGAGAGCTGTATGTCGGCACGCTTGGGCAAGTCTCTGCCAGTATTTTTGATGAAGCGATTGATTATGTTGCCTTAGGTCATATCCACGCACCACAAAAAGTTGCAGGCTGTGAACACATTCGCTACTGCGGTTCACCGATTGCCATGGGTTTTGGAGAAGTAGGAAAATCCAAACAAGTACTCATTATTGATTTTACTGATGAACAACCACCAAAAATTCACACCCTGCCCATTCCTGTATTCCAAAGACTGGCTCGCATCACGGGTGATTGGGATGATATCATCAATGAACTTACCCAGCTTTATGACGAACCTAACAGCATCTGGGTGGAAGTTATCTATACAGGATCTGCACTACGCCCCACCCTTACCCAAGACATACGAGAACTATTAAAAGATACCAATATCTTAGCATTAAGCATACAAAATCAGGCTTTGTATAAAAAGACCCTTGCCGTACAGCCGACAGCTCTGAATATAAAATCACTCAGTGAGATGGATATTTTTACACAATTACTCAACAAAAAAGGCATTGATGAAAGCAAACAAACACAACTTAAAACCGCTTATCAAATTCTTTTGAGTGCTGTACACGACAGCGACCAACACGCAGAATGATTCATGAAAATTTTAAGTCTAAAATTTACCAACCTAAATTCCCTTAAAGGCAGCTGGCACATTGATTTTAGTAGTGATGCTTTCATACGTAACGGCTTATTTGCCATCATCGGTCAGACAGGTGCAGGCAAAACCACCATTTTAGATGCCATCTGTCTTGCCATCTATGGGCAAACGCCACGCATCAAACAAATCAGTGCCAGTCAAAATGAGCTGATGAGCCTAGGAACAGGCGAATGTGCAGCACAAGTAGATATTGACATGGCGGGCAAATTGTATCGCTTTGCGTGGCAGCAACGGCGAGCAGGCAACAAAGCAGATGGCAAACTTCAAGCCATTCGCCGAGAAATCAGCCGTATTAAGCACGCCCAAGACGACCAAGGCGAACTCATTGAAACCAAGCCAAGCCTTTGTGATAAAAAAGCTGTAGAAATCATGCACATGACTTTTGAGCAATTCACTCGGTCGGTGATGCTTGCACAGGGCAATTTTGCTGCTTTTTTAAAGGCGGATGCTGGCGAAAAAGGTGAGATTTTAGAGCAAATCACCGGTACAGAAATCTATGCCAAAATCAGCATGCAAGCCCACTTGACCGAAAAACAAAAACTTCAGGAACTGACTGTATTACAAGACAGACTTGACGATAATCAAGTCATGAGTGATGATGATTTTTTTGCCCTAAAGGCAAGCATTCATGCCGATGAACAAGCACTAAAAACCCATCAAGACCAGCTTATCAACATTGACAAACACATCAAAACCCAAGAAAATAAACTTGCCTGCGAACAAAAAATCGCCGACCTGACCACATCTTTGGCAAAGTACGAACACGAAAAAAACAACTTTGCTCCACAACTTGATAAATTGCACCTTGCCAATAAAGCACTAAAACTGTACGGTACATACACACATTACCAAAATCTAAACGAACAAAAAACCGAGCTGACCAATGAACAGCACGAGCTTCGCCAAAAACAAATAGGCATGCAGACCCTACTTGAGCAGGCAAACACCAAACAAAAACTTGCCAATCAAGCACTAAAGGATGCCAAAGAAGCTCAAAAAACCACCACCCCCTTACTCCAAGAAGTACAAGGGCTTGATACACAGATTACTCAGCTAAGTCAGCAACAAATCGAGCTTGGTACACAGCACAGCCAAAAACAGCATGAACTTAACCAAGCCAAACAGCGACTAAGCGAACTTACCAATGAACAGACCGCCCTTAAAGCTGATTTTTTTAGCTTGCAGGAGAGTATTCAAAACATGAGTGACGATGATAGTCAAGACTTAGGTGTATTGACTGCCCTAACACAAGAGTTTGACCGTCAACAGGTCAGATGGCAACAGCTATCACAACACACCCAAAAAAACAAAACCAAACTTGATGCACTTGAAGCAGACATTAAGCAAAAACGAGATGCATATCGATATGCCAACTCTCAACTAAAAAACCATCAACAAACTTACAGCCAACTACAGCAAGATCTTAATAACATCAGTACTGATGCGACCGACAACCTACATTCTTACGGCTTGTCATTGCAACAAAGCATTCACACGCACACCTTGCTGTATCATATATGCACCGAATTACACACACTATATCAAGAACAATCAGCACGCCATCTGCTCATCAATGAACACCAAAACACCATCAAAGCGGACAACGAGCGATCATCACAGCTAACACAGACGATAAATACACTACAGCAGCAATTAGCAGAAGCAGAAAATACACTTATTGCTTTAGAAAATAATAAATCCCTTCAACAAGAAGTTCAAATTTTACAAGAACGCCTTGCAAAATTAGCCACAGGCGAGCCCTGTCCGTTATGTGGCTCATGTGAGCATCCTTACAAGGATAATAGCGGTCATACCAAAACCCAAGTGGACACTAACATTGATGAGACTATCACACACACTCGTGAGCACCTAAAAACAACAAACAGTGCTTTGCAAAAGCACACTCAGGACAACCTTATCCTACAAAACAACATTAACAACACCGCAAATCAGTTAGCAACGCTATCTGCCCAGAGTCATGCTCACGACAAAAAAATCAACGATCTTATCACAAAAATCAACACACTCACCCAAGAAAACAAACTACCAACACCAACCATCACGCCAGATGAACTATCCAATCATCAAATACAAATCAAAAAATCTCTTGACCAATTGCACCAAAAACAGCAACAATATCAAGCACTAGAACCACAAATCACCCAAATCACCACCCTTCTCAATCAGGCAAATGAGACCTGTCAAGCAATCAAACAAGACGGCGAGCTAATTAGCAACCAAATCACTTTGGCCAAGCAAAGTTTCGCCAACAGCCAGCAGGAGCTTGATGAGCTGACCGATGACATCAACCAAACTTTGGGGCAAATTAATCATCTTTGCCATAAGCTAGGGAAAAACATCCCCATCATCACACACACTAACCCTAAAAATTGGACGGCAATTCACCACAATATCTTGCAAACCATTCATCTAATCAAACAAGATTTTGAACATCATCAACACGCCAAAACCAAATATCAAGAGTTAGAACGAAAACTTGATGGGCTTGACATACACCTTAGCAATCAAGAACAACAAATACAGACTCTAAGCGATGATGAATGTGCAATATCCAAGCAACTACAAACCATCACCGAGCAGCTTAGTAGCTTACAGCAAAGGCGATGGGCACTTTTTGATGATAAGGATGTTGAGAATGAGACACGCCAGCTGATGGAGCGTATCGAGCAGGCGAGCGAACAACTCAACCAAGCAACACTAGCACAACATCAGCATCAGCATACACTAGCAGCCGTCAAGCAAAGACAGCAGGAAGTCAATGAGCGATTGAATCATCTTAATTGCAAGTTTGACGGCATTACCAATGAATTTCATCAGGCATTGATTACACATGGCTTTAATGATGTGGCACATTTTTTAGTATCTTATCTTGAAGAAGCAGATAGATTGTCTTTACAGAACCAGTCAGATGCCATCGATTACGCCATCAAAAAAACTTGTGAGACCCTTGAGCAAGAACAACAGCTATTAAAACATCTGACAGACACCACCTGTCAGCAAGTCTCTTTATCCGAGTTACAAGCCCAAAAACAAGAAATTGTACAGCAAGAACGAGTCCTGCTACAAAACTTAGGAAAAAATCAGCAGATTTTACTTGATGCGACACTTGATCGTGAAAAACACAGCCAGTTAACCCAAGAAATCCATCAAAAGAAACAAGATATTACCATTTGGCGTAAATTAAATGAGCTTATCGGTTCAGCCGATGGCAAAAAATACCGTAATTTTGTGCAAAGTCTTACCTTGCAACTCATGCTACATCATGCCAATGCGATACTACAACGCATGAGTGAACGATATATTCTTCAGCACAATACGCATGATGAGAAAAACTTACTTGAAATCAATATCATCGACACCCATCAAGGTAGCGAAGAACGCAGCACCAAAAACTTATCTGGCGGTGAGAGTTTTATCATTAGCCTTGCATTAGCACTTGGATTGTCCGCCATGAGTAGTGAAAATATCATCATCAATTCGTTATTCTTAGACGAAGGATTTGGCACACTGGATGAAGAGCTACTCGATGTCGCTCTATCAACACTGTCCGCACTACAAGATGAAGGCAAGATGATCGGTATCATTTCACATGTTACGACACTAAAAGAGCGAATCAGCACACAGATCGTAGTACAAAAAACCGCCAATGGCACAAGTCGCCTATTAGGTTTGGGCGTTCATCAATTAGCATCCTAAATTTGATAAAAAAATTAGTAAAATTTACAAAAAACACTTGACGAATCTTAAAATTCCTATATAATACGCAACATGTTTCATAACAGCCACTTATGCCAGTGTGGTGAAATTGGTAGACACGACGGATTCAAAATCCGTTGCCCTTAAAAGCGTGTCGGTTCGAGTCCGACCACTGGTACCATTACGCCTTTTTAAGGCATTTCAAAAATAAAAAAAGAGCCCTTAAAGCTAATAAAATCAAGGCTTTAAGGGTTTTTTGTTGTCTTTTGGCATTGCAAGCCATTTCATTTTGTTGCATACTAATTGTACCCTATTTTGTACCCTATTTTGTACCCCACTTTTTTATGCCAGAAATTAAGACCGACAAACAAATACACGCCCTAAAATTGCCAGTAGATAAGAAAGAATATTTTGCCAAAATACAGGGCAAACCACGCCTATTTATCCGAGTGCGGGCCACAAAAGACGGTTCGGTCAAGTCATGGGTGTATCGTTATACCAAAGACGGTAAAACAGCTAAATATTTTCTGGGTGACTACCCTGCTATCACAATGACAAAAGCATTTGAAAAATGGCAGGAACTAAACGAATTAATCGCCAACGACATAGACCCAAAAACCCACTTTGAACGATTGGAAAAAGAACGCAAACGCCTAGCTAGCAATACTTTTGATGTGATTTGCCAAATGTGGGCAGATAAACAAAATTGGAAAGGCAATACAGCAAAAAGGCGACAATACCGCCTAAATTTATTTATCAAACGCTTTGGGCAAACGCCAATAGATAAAATCACTACCGCCGACTTGATAGAATTATTACAAGACATAGAACGCACCCACCGCCAACGAGCCGACCCCACCAAACCAAGCGATATGGCGGACAGGTGCAGGGGGCATTTGATAGATATTTTTGCGTGGGCGACACTACACGGCTACTGCACGCATAATCCGATGAGCGACATCGCCAACGCCAAAACCAGCCATCTATTAACCACCGTCAAATATGGCAACCGCAAGGCATTGGTTAAGCCATCTGATTTTGCACGCCTACTTAAAGATATTTTTGATGACAAGTCAATGGACGACCACACCCGCCACAATATGCTATTGCTTGCCTACACCGCCGTGCGAAATGGCGATATTCGGTCGATGAAATGGGCGGATTTAGATTTGGACAATAGCAAATGGGAGCTTACCCCCATCAAAGGGCAATCTAATAGCGGTATCAAGATGGTTGAAAAAATGACAGTCCCCTTACCCCGTCAAGTCATCAAAATTTTGCAAAAACAGCATAAGCTCACAGGACATTTGCCCTATGTGTTTGCCAAAGACACTAAAGACGGCTACATATCAGACGGAGCGACTAACACCGCCCTAAAACGCTTAGGGTATGACGGATTGCACCAATCACACGGTTTTCGGTCAAGTGCCAAAAGCATTTTGATGGGCGAGCTTGATTATAGCGACTTGATTACAGAGATGATGCTAGGACACCAAATCAAGGGCGATAATCCTTATATGCGAGCAGATTTGTACGCCAAGCGGTGTGAGCTTATGCAGACATGGGCAGATTATATTGATGACCTAGCTAATGGCAGAGATACAACACACTATAAGGGTGTGTATCGAGAGAAACCGAGCGATATTTTACAAGCGTTGATTAATATGCTGGGCAAAGATGGGTTAGCAAAGATGTTGCAGGACGCATAAACAGTTTGTCCTGCCAATAAAAAAACACCCCAAACCATAAGGCTTGGGGGTGTTTTTATGCTTCGTTCGTGCTGACTTTACCGTTACTCGCAAAAACAGGCAACGCAAACCGATGTGTCGCAGGCATAGACTGTGTACCACACCAGCGATAGCCCAGCACACGAGATGGGCTAAATGGCTTGATATTGACCGCATCGCCTTTATTGCCGCCAAGCACCATAATATTACCATGCTTGTCTCTACCAACACAAAACCCTACATGACCACCACCATTGCGACTAAACACCACCACGCAGCCATAAGCGGGGTTATTGAGCTTACTGCCTGCCGTCACCCATGAACGAGCCAATGGGAAAGATTTTGGAATGTGATGCGACAATCCTGCCTTTGCCATGACAAATGCGACAAATGCACCGCACCATGGTGTTTCGTCATTTTGCCGTACTTTTTCTTTTAGGCGGTGGGCTTGATTTGTGGCAGTAAAGCCTGTTGTCCACATCTCCACCACCAATGGGTTGTGCTTGACCCCCTTGATTTCTTGTTGTCCGATGTACTGGCGGGCGATTTGCACCCATTTTAATTCATTTTTCATTTTTGTGCTCCAATAAAAAGCCCCATTAGGGGCTAAATAGATGATTGATTTTTTTGCCGATGGCATCGATGGCGTTACCGCCCAAGTGACCGCTGATGGCGACCGCCACCGCTGTCAATAGCGGCTCGGTCTCTAGGTATTCGCAGAGGTAGAATGTGACGACGCCAGCGAATGCTGACACCATCAATTCCCCAACGAGCTTAATGAACACTACTGTAAGCTTCTCAGGCTTTCTTTGCTTGTTAAGTCGCCTAATGAACGCCACCAAGCCACCTGCCATCGCCAGCAGTCCCACCCATAGATAGGTGATGATGGTGTAGGTGGTTGGGTCTTTTTCGATCATAATTATTCCTCTGTTCCGTCCACTGTGATGTTGAGCTTGATGTTGTGTTTCATTTTTTCTCCTTGGTTAATAAAAAAGCCCCATGGTTGAGATGGGGCGGTTGTGGTTATGGGGGTGGTGTTATGTCATGATGGCCTCCTGTGAATGGGAATGGTAGATTATCAATTTCAGAAAAATAAATATTTATTACATCATGATTAAATATTAGGTTTCTTGTTGTGAATTCTTGTTTTATATCTTTCACAGTACCATTTTGATTAATATGCTCAAATGGCGGCACAGTCTTAATATGATTGCCATCAACACAGCCTACACACGCAAGCACCATGGGTGTCATAAAATGAGGGTAGGTTTCACCTGCCAAAAATTTCAATTGATAGTACCCGTCATAATCACCAATCGCATTTGTCAGCTCGGTGGTATCATAAGGATAGTATCCGACTGATAGCTTGGGGCTTAATATGCCAACACAGCGTTTGGCGGTGCGTATTGGCAACAACTCAGACAATGGCACGCCATGATTTTTTCGTTTGTCAATCATCGCTCGGTCGCTGCCTGTTTGATTGTTATAATAGTCCACACCATAATCATAATAATGTTCAACATGGCGAGTCAGCAGTCTAGCTTCATCACTCGATAGTAATTTAATATCATTGGGAATATGTTGCCGTGTGGTTTTGGTCTGTAGAGACATTGGCATACTCCGACTACTAAAAGTCACATTGCCTTGTCTATCATACAGATTCATGCCTACAGCTGTTTCTTTAACCACATTAACATCAAAAATGTAAATGTGAAATTTGGCAAGCTCAGCATCTGATAACCTGCCATTTGAATAAAACATCAGCCGTGCTATGCCATCAAAATAGCCTGTATTTAGATACACCACAGGATTACATTGACTACTTAAACCATCATAATACACCCCTGCAATGGGACTAATGGCATTAGGCAAGTCTATATAATACATACAGTATTCAGGTGTATAAATATCTGTATAACCTCTCCTCAATTTAGAATTAATAACTAAGCGTTTAGCTCTATACCAGTATTCTCTCTTATGTTTTTCAAAAGGTGTATCAAGTAATCTTGTTAACCTACCAGACTTAACAAAACTAAATACCGCCTCATCACTATCTAATAATTTTTGACCTTGTTGATTAAAAGTTCTAAAACTCATACATACCCCCAGTAGATTTTAATAGGTGGTTTTTGTTTATCGGCATTGCCTGCTTGTTCTGTACTGTATTCAAACCCTGAATTAGTGTAGTTAATATCGATACCCCAAAGATTGTAAGTATTCGTATAAACATACTCTTCTTCTACATCTTTAGCATCAGGAGGTACTGATAAATTATCATTACGAGACATATATACAGGCACGACAATGCGTGTCGTGCCTTGTGGGATGGTGTAATTAATACTCCGTCTTTCAGATGCACTAATTACTTTATTGCCGATGAATTTGGGATAACGACCCGTGATATTGCTAATCTCACGACCGTCTCTATCCCATACTCTCAAACCACTTATCATCTGAATATCCCCAATTCTACTGCTTTTTTGCCTCGTGCTTTGTTGTACCAAACAATCAAGCCTTTTGAGTTAAGCTCCAAACTTGAACCATCACCAAATGTGTTGTTGAGCTCAAACCTGCCGTCTTTGAATAATCGCCAGCCTTGACGACCTGCAACATAGTTGTCAGATTGAATACTGTCGGCGATGTGCAGCATATTGATGGACGCTCGGGCAATACTGGCACTATTAAGCCACGCCCCCGCAGGGTAGCTTACACCATCGATGGTGGTAGTGCGGGTCGTAAACACAAACGGCTTTTTGGCACTCGTTGTCGCCCCAAAATAAATCTGGTCGGCATTGATACCAAAACGGCTTGTAACACGCCCATTTTGCAAATCGCTCATCAAGCCATAACCGCTAATAAAGCCATTATTATCCACCGTTACCGCCTTAATCGCACGCACGCCATTGACTGACCGCTGTACATTTCTGATGCTTGTGGTCTGACCGTTTAGGGTGGTATCTAATTGTCCGATACGCTCTGACAATGCACGCTCTTTTTCAGCAAGTGTTCGTTTTACCTCATCAATCAATGCCGTGGTGTCGGTATGCTTGGCGAGTACGGCTTGGACAGACTGCCTTGAGCGTCGTGGCTGGCGGTAGAGTATCAGCTCATTGTTAGAGCCGTAAATCCTCCAAGCGAATTCGCCTACCCATTCATCGCCCACCTTGCGTAAGTCTCCGATTTTAGCTGAACCTGATGTGCCTGAATTATAGACAGCCACGGAGGTGAGGTTTTGGGCATTTTTTAAGCTGATTTTTACCCTTTGTCTTGCTGACAATTGCTCTTTGATTGGGTATCTGATACCCCAATCGGTTGATACTTTCGTCTCATCGCCACCAACAAGCAGGTTGTCGCTTAGACTGGTGAACTTGGCATTCATCGTCTCACGCATCTGATTGATGGCTTGTTCTGTGCCAACAATGCTGTCTTGAACAGTTTGAATTCTTGCGTTCAGCGTGTCATTGTTATGCTGCTGGTTGACCATCATCTCGCCCAATCGCCTTGTCAGGTTGCTTGTGCTGGTGGCAACATCTCGGATTTGGGTGGTGGTGTTGCCCAAATTTTGCCTGATGTTAGCGATTTCTTGACTTTTGGCATTTTTATCACGCATGAGCTCATCAATGCTGCGGTTTAACTGGGGCAATCGTGCGTTGGCTTGTTGCACCGCTTGCTCAATGCTAGGGATTTTGGCGTTGAACAGATTGATCTTGCCATCAAACGCATCAATCTTAGCAATCGGCTCCCTGAGTGTACGGTCTAGATGACTCTCACTGATCTGACCACTGATTAAGTCCAGCACTTTGGCGGCATCTGATGATGTCGTGCCACTTATCCAGTCTGTCCAATCTGATGTATTGCCGAGTTTATCTACAATTCTGGCACGGTAAAACTGGGTTAAGTTGCCTTGTAAGCCTGTAATCGTGTGGCTGTTGGTCGGATAACTAAATACCGCCAGCGTAGCAATGTTTGCTTGTCCGTCAGGGCTTATTTGAATCTCTGTATAATTGGTGTCTTCTGAGCCGTGGTTAAATATCCAGTCAAGGTACATACTAAACAGACCGCCTTTTACTTTAAATAAATACAGTTTTGGCGGTTTGCCTGTTTTGCCTGTGATATTGGTTAATTGGCTTGTGGTGGCTAGGCTTTCATTATCAAAGGCATCCACCGCACGCACTCGTGCTTGATAGTTGCCAGCATATACGCCATCAATATCAAGGCTTTGGCTGGCGATTTTTTGAGATTGCCATGCGTTGTCGTCTTTTCGCCACTCCACAATGTACGCCACCGCACCTGCCACCTGCTCCCAGTTGATAGACAGCGTGGTAATGGCTTGTCCTTGCACCGTGCGAGTGCTTGCGGTCAAGCTCACTGATTTGGGGGCGGATATTGTGGCGACTTTGAGCACGGTAAATGGCTCTTGAGTTACAATAGCTCCATTGTCCACCGCTTGATATTTTTGGCGGTTGTACTCTAAGGCAGTGATGTCAAAGGTGGCATCATCGTTTTGGGCAATGGTCAGCACTCTAAACTGCATAAGTTTTAAGTCATCACTGATAATCGCCCACACATCGCCTATTTCGCCCATTGCCTTGTCAAGCGTGAGTGTCTCGCCATGCACGGCGGTAATGGTGGCGGTGGCGATTTGTCCAAGCGTATTTAAGGTAATGATATCGCCCACTTTTCCTGCCGCCCTATCAAGCGTGATGATTTTTTGATTATCAGCCACCGCCACGATTTTGCCAGAGATGGCACGCCCTGCAAACACATTATCGGCAATGTTAATCACTTGCCCAACTTGGGGGATAAAGCCCATCAAACCTGTTTTAAAGCTCACCGTTTGTGTCTCTAACTGCTCGGCTTTTAACGCCCACAGTCCTGCTCTTTGTGCTTGTCCTTGTGATGTACAGCCAAAAGCTGAAATATCTAGCGTACGCACGCCATATTTGGCGATTGCCCCCTCATCAGGGATTAGCTCGTATTCTGTGGTAAAGTTATTCTCTGGATTGTCCCACGCCACTTTTGCCAAAGTGTGTCTATCCCTTGCTCGTGTGCCTGTATAGCTAAATTCGCCACCCACCACATTGGCAGGGCTAAAAGTGTAAACGGGCTCTTTGGGCGTATCGCTATCAACGACGATATTTTGTCCGTCCCAAAATGATAGTCCACGAAACACGCTTGCCAAGTTTTGTAAGACACGATATGCATCGTCTGCTTTTTGGATATAGACATTGCAGGTAAATCTTGGCTCTTTTCCGCCTTTGCCATCATCAACAAGTTCATCACAATATTGCCCAATCTGATACAGTCGCCATTTATCCACCATACCGCTTAAGCGTTCACCCAGTCCATATCGGTGATGCGTGCATAAGTCATAATACACCCAAGCTGGATTGTTGCTATAAGCAGGCTTAAAAGTGCCGTCCCATAAGCCGTTATAGGTGCGTGTCTCTGGGTTGTAGTTACTGGGCACTTGGATAATCTTGCCTTTTAAGCGTACCGCAATTTTAGCAATGTTATTAAAGGTTTTGGCGTCATAAGAGATGCCAAGCAGTGCCGTGCAAGGATAAGACAGTTTGGCGTCGATAATCTCAGTCAGTGCGTCAATGCTCATCGTATCAGCGACCAGTTCGCTATCACGATTAGGTGTGATACGACGAACACGAATTGTCCAGCGTTTGGCTGTGCCAGAGTTGGGCAAATCAATGCGGTGGGCTTTTTTATAGCCCTGTGATGCTTTACCACGCACGGTATCGGTCAAGACTTCAACAAAGCTGCCGCCATCTGTTTGTACATCAATAGCATAAGAAATGGCATAACCTGTAATGTCGCCATTTTCTTTTTGCTCTCTAAGAGCATTAAAGTTTAGACGCACACGCACCGCTGACAATTCACGGTTATTGATTTGTCTTGTCCAGTCTCTGTCGTGTCGTAACTCAACACCGATGTTGTGTTCGTTTTCAACAGCTGGAAAGCCTGCAATGTGGGTTTGGTCAAGCGTGCCTGTGCGAAACTCCCAAGACACGCCATCAAAGTTTGGCTGTCCGTTGTCATTGATGAGTGGTGTGTTCTCAAGAAGAATGGATTTGCCGTCGTCTGCTAAGCCTGCAATCTCGCCTTCACAAAGACCGTATAAGATTTGTGCATAGCCAGTAGAAACCAAATCATCGGTGGCGATGGTTGGTTTTCTTGCTTGACCTTTTTGTTTTTTTGAGCCGTGTATGTTCATATCTTTACTCTTAAACTCTAATACCTGCCGACACAATAAACCCACCCACTTCTCGCTCACCGTACAAAATGGGTACAGGATTGCCTTGTGCTACAGTCGTTACCGCACCACCAAAGCCGTTATTTGGCTTGTTGCCGTCTTCATTAGCAGGGTCTAGTTTGGGGGTGGGCATCAGTAGACTGGCAACACCGCCAATCATCAGACCCACACCAGCACCAATCAATGCTTGTGCTCCTGGCACAAGCACACCGACCGCCACCAACGCCGCCCCAGCCACCACTTGTAGCCAGCCCATTGCTTTGCCGCCACTACCCATGACTTTGGGAACGATGTGAATGTGGTTAGCAGTGGTGATGTCGTTAAGCTGATTTTCACCGATGTTGGTACGCTCGTTGCGTTTTTTACCGTTAAACACGGCAAAGCGGATGCCGTCTTGCTCAGCACGCATCATAAATGCTTTAAAAGCAGGGATTTGACAAGCAATCGCATGGCAGGCTTCTTTGGCACTTTTGACATCTAATTTAAAAAATCTGCCGAATTTTTTGGCAAGGATGCCGTGTAGTTGGATTGTTTTCATTTGAATTCTCCTTATTTGTTTTGTATAATGTATCTATACACAATACGGATTGCAAAGATGATTGTTTCATTTAAACATAAAGGTCTGGAGAAGTTTTTTACTACCGGTTCAACCACTGGTATTCAAGTTAAGCATAAAAACAAATTAAGTTTACAACTATCCACACTAAACAGTGCTGAAACCGTCTTTGCAATGGATGTTCCAGGTTGGCAACTCCATGCCTTAAAAGGCGACTTGGTCGGTCACTGGTCAGTGTCAGTCAATGGCAACTGGCGTTTAACTTTCAAATTTAATGATGATGGCAATGCCGAGATTGTTGATTATCAAGATTATCACTAGGAGAATTATGATGAAAATGCACAACCCACCGCACCCTGGCTTACTACTAAAAGAATACATTGCCACGATGACTGTTACTGAGATGGCAAGCCGTCTTGGCGTTACACGGGCTAATCTTAGTCGCATTTTGAATGGCAAGCAAGGTATCTCTGCAGATATGGCACTTCGCATCAGTCATTTGTTGCCAAATACCACGCCCAGTCTATGGCTTAATATGCAACAAGCCTATGACCTATGGCAAGCCGAACACAACGCAAAAATAGACTACTCTAACATCAAGCCATTATTTGCTCCGCAATCTGCCTATGTCTAACCACCATCGCGGTGCGTCTTTGCCAGCTCTCACCATAAATCTCACGCACACTAAGCCGTCCGTGTGGGTGGTGCAAGATTAGGGTGTTACCGATGGCAGGTGGTGTGGTTTCGCTGTTTAATTTGCCATCGCCTATGAATATCAACGCATGGTTGATGTGATAGGTGCGACCAACACGGCACAAAATAACATCGTGTTTTTGTAATTGTGCTGGGTCATCAATGACATCAAAGCCAGCTTTTTTAAAGTTGTTTTCATAAAGTGGTTCATGGTTTGGGTTTTCCCACCACTCATCAGCCCTTGCAAAATCAGGCAGTTCAATGGATAGTTCTCGCTTGTAATAATCACGCACTAAGCTGTAGCAATCTTGTACGCCATGATGATATTCACGCCCCAAAAGTGGGCTTTGATAAGTGGTGGGCTTATGGCGTTTGATGTCGCAGTATGTTGCCCCTGTAGGTGTATGACCTAAGCCTACGATGACCCAATCTATGTCATGTAGTCCCATTTGCACCTTATCCACTTCAGATGGCAACGGTTCGCCATCAGGGTGGCTGTGGACAATTGCCTGTATTTCGCCAAGCTTGGATAAGTTAATAAATTGATCAGGGTCAATCTCAAACGCATTGGCAGGATTGGGGGCGATGTTGGTACAAGGGTGGTATTGACCATCAATAATCACACCACAGCACTCGTTGGGGTAGTCGTCCCAAGCGTGGGTTATGATTTGGTCTTTAAGGGGTTTGGTTAGTCGCATTTTTAAAGCCTAATTCGGTGTTTTGTTATTCTCGCCCCCATCGTTCGGCGTTGCTCTGTTTCAAATTTTTGGGTTGTAAATTGCTTATGGTTTTTGATAAGCTCGCATAATAGCCATTGATAAAATAAATTTGTCATTTGCATTACCCCACAAGACTACTGGCAGGAAATCCGCCAAATCGTTGTTCATTGTCTCTTAATTTACAATCAGATAAACGCCCACCACACCTGTCTAGTTCTGGGTTGTCGGTGGGCTTGCCATCTGTGGTAAAGCGGTTGGTGCCGATATAGCCACATTCTTCGCCACGATAACGACCACACACCGCCCAATGGCAGTAGCTGGTGATTTGACGCACTGGGATTTTTAAGCCCTCAAAGTCCACAGGGTTTGACAGCTCAAAGGTGGTGGTGGCATTGGTTTCTGATGTTTTTTGTTCAATGTACCAGTTTTGGATTTTATAATTTTGTTCATCAGCACTGGTCAGATATTCTGCTAATGTGTGAATGACTTTTAATTTAGCCCCTACAAAATCGCCATATCTAAGGCATAAAAAGCGTAAGGCTTGGGGTATGCCACCAATGTCGTTGTGGATTATCAAAGTAGGAGCAGAAGCACGACCGTCCGACCGCATTTCTAAGCCGTCAGCTTTGATAGATATTGGCGTAAATGCTTGATTTTGCCAAGTGATAACACCCCCATTGTCTAACTGGTTATGCCCATGAAAGCGGTACACATCGCCGCCAAGTCGTCTGGCGTCCAGCTCGTACAAGGTGATCAAACCTTGTACGGTGCTTTGTTGTATGTCTGCATTAAAGCTCATAAGCGTTACTCGCTGTCTGCCGCTTCATCGCTGACATTTTCGGCAGTCTTGTCGGTAACTTCCACCGCCACGCCAAATTCATCATTAGCATAGACTAAATGCAGGACGGTAACAGCTTTGTCATTACCCCAACCTTTAAGCTGGTTAAGTTGGTTGGTCGCCCAAGCTAGAATCTCGGCACGAAAGATAGTGGTGCGATTGCGTTTTAAAATGCCATTATTCTCTTCGCCGTTCATTGCCTCAAAGCCGTCATCTTCAGGATAATAGACGATTTCAACCTTATTGGCTTTGTCGCCATATTGACTTTGCCAAGTGTCTACCTGCCAGATAAATGCTTGTAGGATTTGGGCTTCGGTGCGGTTTAGGGTGGTTAGGGTTTGGGTCATGGTTTTGCTCCAAATAAAAAGCCCTTGATTATCAGGGGCTTGGTTGATGTGAACGACATAGATGTCGTTCGGTTAAACTAAAAGACTTGTTTTAAATTAAAACTAATCGTCCAAACATTGCCGCCCACACGGTTACGGCTAACTTCGCCATCTAGTCGGACTTTAATGCTTGGCTCATCGGCTAAGGGTTTAAAATTAAAAGGCTCAACGCCCTTAGTGGCAATTAAAAAGCGGTAAATCTCATCGATTACCGCTTTATTATCTGTCCTGGTACATTGCCATGATTTACGGCTATTATTAATTCCAAAGCTGACAGATTGCTCATAGCCATCACCAAAACTTATATGTGATGCATTGGTTGATGTGCTTTCGCTACTGTCGTTTGAGATGTCCCATGTAAAGGTTTTAGATGCCATATCGTGCTCCTCCTTGTCTAAACTGGTTGCGGTGGTATTGCTGGATTTCGTGTTGGGCAATTCGTCGTGCCACTTGACCAACGATAACCATTATGTCGCCATTAGACAGTTGCTCTACGGTGGCTTGTGCATTGCTGTGATTGTGGATAATCACATTGATGGGTTTACTATCTATTCCCCCACCATTATTGATGCGGTCAAGATTGTTCACACCAATGCGTTTTGTAGCCTTAGCATTGAGTACATACTCTTTGCCATGCACCACGCCTGCCACATCATTCACACCACCATTGCCCGTATAGCCACCAGTCTTAAATCCCTTGGGGTTGATGGCAGTGATAAGTGGGATAAAGCTACTGCTTTTTGCCGTGGCAGTCGCAGCAGCAGCCAATTTCTGCCATACCGTGCCTGGCTCTTTAGCATAAGCATCTGATGCTGCCAGCCAAACATTTTTACCCGCTTCAGCGATGGCAAAGGCTTTTGATACCGCAAACATCGCACGGTAGGCACGAGATTGCTCACCGCTCATGTCTTTAAACAGACCAGCCAAAGCCCCTGCTGCACTACCGTACGCACCCAATTTGTTGGAAAGTAGCTCATTTTCCAAAGTTTTGGATTTTTCGCCATATTCAGCATCAATATTGGCTATCGTCTCTTTATGCAGTCGGTACGCTTCTTCCCACAGTCTTAAACGCTCATCAAGGCTTTCAATCTCATATTGACCGTTATCATTTTGACGGAAAATGTCATGAAATTGGCTACTATAATTATCGTCCGCCGTTCGCTTAGAACCTGCCATCTCTTGTGATAGCTCCCATCGTCGGTAGTCATCAGGTCGCATGGTTTTTTGGTTCATGCGTGCGATAGTAATGCGTTCTTGCTCTCCCAGTGCTGCCTTGATGGGTTTTTCAAGCTCTTGGATTTTTTGTTGCTGTAGGCGTTTAAACATCTCCAAATCATGCTGATATTTTTGAGCATTCGCTTTTAGATAAATTTCTTTATCAGCGACGCTATACTCATCGCTCAGCTGAATTTTGAGATTATGAATTTCATGCTCTAATGCCATGCGTTCTTCAGAAGACATCTGATAGCCCTGCATTTCAAGCAACTGTTCACGCTGTCTAAGCTCGCCAGCCAACTTGTATCTGGTTTCAATAATTGCATTGAGCTTGCGACCCTCTTCGCTGCTTTCTCCAAACGCATCATTGACAGCTTTTTTCTCTGCAGCCAATGCTGCTAATTGACGAGTGGCATGGTCAGAATATTTAAGGGCGAGTTCTTGTTGGGCTTTCAACAATTCCTCTTGGGTTTTTACATCCTCCTGAACCATCTGCACATGGTCTTTTGTTAAAGCAACCAGTTTTTTGTAAAAATTCTCTTGCTTGGCAAAATGTATCTTAGGGTTAATTGATTCACCTGCCGTATCCCAGCGAATAAAATCATCATTCAATGCACTCATGCCCTTGTCATAGGTAGGATTGTCAATAGACATAAAGTCTTTTCGTGTGCGTTCATATAATTTATCATTCGCCATTTCACGAGCAAGATATTTGGCTTGATAATTTAATGCTTCTTGGTTTCGTACCATCTTGCCATGCTTATCAATCAGACCCAGCTGCTGCATCTCACGATACAGCTTAGCACCACGCTCTTTTTGCCAGCTAATCATGCCAATGTTCATCTTGCCATTGGCGGCATCTTTATGCGAGCCAAACAGATATTTGGTGTTGTAATCATTCTCACGCCCAACCTGTGCGGTGAGTTGGCGTGCTTGCTCATCACTAAACCCAGCATTCTTAAAGGCATTAAATACCATCAGCATACGCCCATCTTGGGTGTTTAGATTAGCCTCTATCTTGCCTTTCGCCTTATCCGCCTCTTTTCCTAGTTTATTCAAACCATTAGCGGCAGAAGCCGCCCCATCACCCACTTGACCTAAATCGTGCTGTAAGGCTTTATCATTGGCTGTTTGTGAAATGGCGTGGCGAGTGTTAGCATTGCCAACCATATTTTGCAGGGTAAAACTTTGACTTTGAAAAATAGCATCTGAAAACGACATATTGCGTGTGGCTTGTTGCTCACCACCACCGCCCATCCACGACGGCATCATGGCGTTATAGGCATTTTTTACGCTAATCACCATATCGCCAACATACGATGACGCATACAGCATGGACGCTTTTGCCATCGTTACAATCTTGTCAAAGATTTTGGCGGTGATTTCTAGTAAGCCAACAAAGCCGCCTTGCGAAGTTTTGAAAAAATCCTTAAAAGCGTTAGAGGCTTGATTGGTGCCGTCTTTTGATTTTGAACCAAAAAAGCCCGCCATAAAATCAATGGCTTTGGTTATTTGTTTGCCAATGCCATCTACCGACCATTTGACAAAATCTTGTATCAAAATACCCACGATGCCTACCGCATCACCGAAGCTTTTCATGGCATTTTCAAGACCCATCGTGGCGGTGATGACCGTAACAATAATGCTCGCCAAAAACATGACAGGGTGTGCCTTGATGATGCCTCCGACACGAAAGATGGCACGACCCAGATTTGTCACCACCGCACCCAACCGCCCTGCCGTACCAATGAGCTTGCCTTTGGTGGCATGGAGCACGCCAATAGCACGATTTTTATTAAAAATGGCGGTGGTGGTATTAACCGCACCCAACCGCAACGCTCCTAGTGTGCCATGCGTTTTTCTGGCTTGATTAGCATAGCCAACCATACGAGCCGTACCCTTGCCAAGCTCAGCCGTCACCCCGACAAGACTACTGGTAAACCGACCTATTCTAGTCGCTTTCAGACTGGCTGTCAGCGTCTTAATCACACCATCATTGCGAATTTTAGCGGCGGTGTTGGCGTTGATTGCCACACTTTCAGCATGAAATGCACGAGTACTGGCAGTTAAGGCGGCAATTTTAGCAGGTATGGTGGTGCTGACAAATTTACTATTTAATGCCATATATCCGCCATAGACCACGCCAAGACCCATGACAGTATTTGTCAGCGTGCCAAAATTATCACTAACCCACAGCAAAGACTTAGCAATCTGTTCACCCAAGCCACCTGATTTATTGAAAAAATCATCCACAGCCTGCGTATAGCGATTTTGTACGACCGTAAGGGCTTGGCTCATGGTAGCAGGCATGGTGGCAAACTTCTTGTTCAGCTCATCGCCCGCACCAATGACCGATTGATAAATCACCTCACTGGTAATTTTGCCATCACTGGCAAGTTTTTTTACTTCGCCACGAGTTTTGCCCAATTTTTCAGCAATCAAATCAAGCAGGATTGGCGAATTTTCAGCAATAGAGCGAAATTCATCGCCTTGCAATACACCTGACTGCATAGCCTGCCCTAATTGTAGCAATGCCGCTGATTGCTCTTGGGCAGATTTACCACCGACCGCCATCGCCAAACTGATATTTTCGGTGAATTTCAGCACTTCAGCTTGATTTTTACCAAGTTGTCCTAGCGAGCGAGCATTATTAGTATAGGCTTCAATGGTTGAGGTAATATCTTGTCGTGTTTTATTGGATATGTTGTATAGATTGGCTTTGACAGCTGCGTGTTCTTGTTCTGACTTAGTAACCAGTTTAATCTGTGTATCCAGCGTTTTCATGGTATCAGCGGTTCTTAATACATCCGCCACACCCATACCAAACACCGTAAATCCCGCCAAAGATTGTAGCTTGCCTTGCAAATCCCCAAAGCCGCCAAAGGCTTTTTTTGCCTTTTGCAATTCTTGCTCGATTTTTTGCATTTTTTTTGACATTTCATCAATCTTGGCGTTGGCTTGCTTGATTTCATTGGCAAATTTTGTCCCCATCGCCTTAGATTTTTCAAATGCTTGTCCTAATCTAGCAAGCCGAATATTTGCCCTATCTAAAGATTTGGCTAGATTTTCTGACTTAGTCTGAGCTTGTAACAACTGTTTTTGTAGTTTTTCCACATCCGAGCTGGCACTACTTGACCCATGCCCCATTTTGGTGATCGTATCGGTCAGCACTTTTATACTTTGGCTAATGACCGTCCCATTTAGACTGCTGGTCATTTTCAAGCCACTTTGTTCAACTTTTGCCAGCTCTCGTCTTAGGGTTTGTAGCCGCTGCTCTGTATTACCTGTGGTAATTTCAAGTCGGACGCTATAATTAGTCATGTTAATTCCCCAATAAAAAAACCGCCCAAAAGGACGGTTGTTTTTTAAATATAAATTACACTTTTTTATATTTTTGGCATATTTTTTCCAAGCTCTCAATGAAAGATTGGGTGTCTAAAAAGTAGTTTGGATAGGCTTTTTTTACCTCTTTAAAACTTTTAGCCGACATCAATACCAACTCAATATGCGGATTGTCAACGTTCTGAACCTCCAAAAGCTGATACATGTTTTCCGCTTGGTGTAATTGTTTCTTTTCAAAAGGCGTTAGACTAACAGTTTTTTCCTGTGTGTTTAGCTCCATCAAGTAATAAAACTCGCCCTTTGTCTTGACATTAGAGATATGCCTGCCAGTAACAAGCAGTCCGTTTAACTTATTAAAGGCTTGCAACTTATTCTCCAAGTTCTCAAACTCGTCAATCACCTCTTTAATGGGCGTGTTTTGAAATTCAGGCAAAATTCTAGCCTTTTCATAATGACAAAACAGAACGCTGGCAAGTTTAAAAAACCGTTTATACTCTTCTGAGCCTTCGCCCGTTTTAAACGATGATTTTTCTATAAGCCCCAACGTTTCTACTGCTGTTGCCCAATAATGCTGAATGCGCGTTCGTATTTGTAATTCTATTTGCAGACCTTTTAGTTCATCATTCGGACTATTGTATTTAAAAACTTGATGAAGGCTGCGATAACCATCATCTTTAGGGGAGCTTATATAGTCTTTTGGTGGAAGCAGTGGTTCATGTTGATGCCTTCCATTGATTAGCGATTTATGAAGTCTATAAACTTCAGAAATATTTGAGACAATAACACGAATGCCGCCGATGTCTTGCATTCTAGCTAGGTTCATGCCTTCAAAGCGTTGTATCTTTCGGATAATTGAAGGCGTGCGTTTTAGACGCTGTGCGATTGTGGCATGTTTTAACTCTTTTCTTTTTCGCAACATTGCCTGAAACGTGTTAATAGGGTGAGCATGCAAAGACCGCCATTGCGACAAGATTGCCATGGCTTCTACATCTTTTGGGTTGTTGGCCAGAGCCTCGCCTGCTCTTTTAATTTGTTTTTTGCTCAGCATAACAATTAATTCCAACTTAATTCATTTCTATGTTATCAATTTAATTGCGATTGTCAAATTTTTTATGCGAGGGAAAACACCCCACTAAACAGCAGGGTGTTTTGTCTAACTTTGTTTATCAATTCTCAAGATTGGCAAAACAAAATTTATGTTCTGTGATTTTGTTTAATTCATTATAATGGCATTACCGCCATAATAATTAATGCGATTCGGCTCAAACATCGGTTTGCCGTATTTGTTTGTCAGTTTCATGTCATGGGCGAGTTGTGCAATATCTCTAACATTATTCACCACAAAGTCATGCACATTTCTACCCATGTCATCATCAAAGAACATGATACCTTTCATCTGCTTAATCAGTCGCACATAGTCCCTTAGGTGTACGGCACTATTGGCAAGCACATCATAAAGCATGGCATTATCCACAGGCTTTCTGCCATGTTGCAATACCAAGCCATGCACATACTCCACCGCTTGATGTACCTGTTCTTTGGATAGCTCTTTGATTTCGTCCACGCCAAATCTTTGATGCACCATTTTATAAATCGTCGCATAGTCCAATCTTAAAATCCCTGTTGCCATATTGATGGCGTTGCGGAGTGGCAGGGTGTCGTCTGATGATAGACGATGATTAACTGCCACACCGTTATTCCAGTAATCAAATAAGGCTTGATAGCATTCTTTTTTGTAAGTAATCAGCGTTTCTTTGATTTCGGCTTTGACACGGTTTGTATCTACGCCAAATAGCCAACCGTTTAAGTAGTGGATTGGTAGGCATAGCAATTCACGCATTTTACCATCTGTGGCAACTGTGGTTATCATAACCATAGTTGAGTTTAATACTTCATCACGCACTAAGCGTTGGCGTTGTGCCGTCCAATCAAGACCGATATTTTCGCAAATGGGCTTCATTGCCACATAAGCGATACCGTCTTTTTGTAGAGTGATTAGGGATTGGTTGTGAAAATTCACGGTTTGGATTTGATTTTGCATAGTATTGACCTTTTTGATAGGTTAAGTTAAGCCCATAAGGGCGACCAACGGCTCAAAACCTGCAATACATTCAGGCGGACTTATTCCCCATTACTGGGTTTTGTATTCGTCGCACCGTCGGTCATAACTTATCAAATAAGGTATGCAAATCTATGCCAAAAAATTTTCGGATTAACTTTTTTTTGGAGCATAAAAAAACCACGCTGACGGGGTGATTACCGTGTATTGTTAGGCTTTTGAGACCGTTTTTTAATACTATATGAAAAATCCATAAAAGTCAAATCAATTTCCGAAAAAAAAATGCTATACTAAGCCAACTTAATCATAATCTCATGAGCTGATGTTATGTATCTGTTATCCGTACTACCCAATGATGTTGCTATCCATCCTCTTTCTAGGTCTTTTGAAGAACATTTTGTTGTGTATATATCCAAATCACCATCTCGTAATATGCCAATCGTACTAGGTCTCATGAAGCAAGGAGTATTGTTTGCCGAGCAAGAAATACAAGGCACAACATACTATTCTTGTGCTTTCTCATTACAACCTATCAGACTTCATATGTTATCTGCCATCATTGAAATGGCTAAAAAATAGAAAGGATTTCATTTGTTTTTTAATGGCGTATTGGTTAATAATCATACTGGGATACTTGATACGCTATCTTGCTACTCAGAAGCAATGAAATGTTATGATACAAAAGCGTATTGTAACTTCATACAAACAGAGCCTGTATACAAAACCACCTTATTTGGTGGCACAAGAGTGGATGATAAATTATGGTTAATACCTTGCCAAAAATTAAGTCATGCCAGAGTCAATAATTTACACCCATCAAGCCCTATCAGTCAGTTACAGGCTTATGCTGTAAAAAAATCATGTCATTGGTGTCCTTTGCTAGATTTGACAAGATTTAAGGAGCTGTAGGTAAACAAAACCTTACTTTATAAAGCTGTTTTTTATTTTGGTTCTGCCAATTTATCCATATCCAAAGGCTCATCTAAATAGAAGGTATGCACATTGACATCTCCCCATAGCGGTGGTGGCAATTCCACTTTAATTACCTTAGCATCCTTGATGGCTTTTAACGCTTTATTCGAATCTTTCAAATAATACGATTCACTATTTCTTACAGCCTTAAACACAGGGAATTTTTTACCATCAACATTCAGATAAATAGAGCAATCAACATGACAAAAGCTCGGAATGTAATTTTGGCTCTCACTGTAATGAAAACCAACCATTGGTTTATTATTAAATCTAGAAGCAAACACTACACCCAAAAAAACGATATTGTTACTGTCGGGAACTATAGCGGTTCTACTATACCCACTCACAAACTCATCCTCTTGGATGTCATAAAACCATGAGTCAGCCATCACCCAAGTTGGCAACATCAATAAGGTAGTCAAGAATAGTATTTTTAAGATTTTCATTTATAGCTCCAATCCGAAAAGACCAAACTATCATAACACAAACTGTTACATTTTACCGCATCAAGCCCTACCACCACTTTATCGCATTAATAAAACTTGCCAATGCAAATACAAGGGCAATCATTGCTATCGTATAAAATCTTACTGCTTTCATTTTGTTCGCCTTGTCTAAAATTTCTTTGACAACTCTCTCATCTAACATTATAATAACCTTATTCAATACGCTAAATTGATAATAAAAAAACCCTTGATACGACCAATATCAAGGGTTTTTGCTTAATTTAGGCTTTGATTGCCAAAATAATCTCTGGTAATTTCCATACCAAAGCAACCGCCACAAATGGCATCAAAAATCTCATTAAAGTAAGGCAAGTTTTGATAAGACCATGTTCAGTCAAGGATTTGGTTGTCATTTCAATAACCTTTGCTAAAAAGTTAAAAATTTGATAAAATCATCATATCCCATTCGCTTTTCCTCCTTGCAATGGGTTTGTATAAAAACCCCAAACTATTTGCCGTAGTTTGGGGTTTTTGCTCATTTCGCTGTTTTTTCTTGCATCTCATCAAGCCAAACATCATCAATGGCGAATACACCAGCGTCTAAGGTTTCCCTATCAATCATGGTAGGGTGTGCATCCACCACATCGCTGATGTCTTTTACCGTCAATGGTAAGGGTGTGCCTGTCATGCCAATATATCGCCTTGCACGGCTTGCCATGCAAAACACATAAATAATCATGCTAATCGCATGGCTGTTCTCAGGCTCTTTTGGCACTTCAAGCCCCAAATACCGCCTAACTTGTATGTCAAAGTCAGACAGTCCTAACCTTTGGTATTGCCACCTTTGGACGGCTTTTTTTTCGTTACTTCCACCTGCTCTGCGTGCTTATCCTGAATGCGATAAGATTGGTTAATTACCCACTGTAACAACCCATCAACACAAAGCACCATATCCACGAAATTATCACAATTACATGGCAAATCCTCGCCATCTTCGTCAGTAACACCACGCCAGTCTTTAATCAAATACTGACCGACGATTTTTGGGAATGTTTCCAAGCCATCTTCATCAGACAGATTTAACAAATCCTCTGTCAGCTCACGCACACGATGTTTGGTATTGGCTTGCTGATAAAGCGGGTGCGATACGCCATAAATCTCAAATGCTACGCCATCGCCATAATCCACCCACTCACACGGGGTGTTTTTAATTGTTGTTTTTTCTCGTTTTGTAATTTTCATTTGCATATCTCCAATTAAACTGCTGGAACTTTTGTCATGGTTGGTGCTTGCTCAACAACGGTATAAGTAACGGACTGATTGATAATGTCATTCATGCCACCGCTTGGTGTTTCGCCTGATACCTGTGCTTTTGGAATGGCTAGTACATATTTTGAACCATCTGGGAATTTTAAGGTAATCTCAATAGCGACCGTCGCTCCTGTTACCTGCTTATTGACAATCTCTTGGGCTTTTTTACCGTAAGCTAAGGTCAAGCTACCCTCCATTTTCGCCATCATCTCAAGCAATTTGCCTGCAAAAATACCACCACCTAAACAGCGTTGTTCTTGGATATTGTTATCTACCTTAAAATCAAATGCCGTCGCACACGCTACACCCTTAGTAGTAATACCATCAATCTTGATGTCTTCAACAGACAGCGAAGTAACTTTCTGTAGCTGACCTGCTGGCGTTGGCGTTTTGCTAAATGCCGTGTCGTTTTGGTTCTTATAATCAGAACCCATTAAGCCAAATTTTGCCGTTGCATAGCCGCTATCCGCCAATGACAGCTCAAAAGTATTGACACGAACGCCACCATAATAGTGAAAAATGCCAACATCTTTAAAAGCAACTTCAAAAGCATAATTTTTAACGACATCACCGCCAAAAGTTAGTGCATTGCCCGACCAGTTGTTACAAGCTGCCGCTGATAATAAGTCATCATACTCATCTTTGGAAAATTCCACTTCAATATCACCAGATAGCGATCCTGATGTTACCAATCCTGCCGAACTGATACGGCTATCCGTGATGGTTTCACTGTCTGTTTTTTCAAATGATGCCGACAAACCATTGGACTTATATGGTAGAACTTTCCAGCCTGTTTTTGGAACTTCGTCGGTTGTTTGGGTAGCATAGTTAATCTGAACTTTTGAACCACGAGACATAGTTTTCACTCCAATAAAAAAGCCCCTTAAGGGCGGTTGAAAGGTAGTTGGGGTTGCATTTGTTTTTGGACGGATAAAATGGCGGTGTTTAGGTCATCTCGTCTTTTCTTCCAATCGGATAGACCCTTACCGCACAAACTGGCAAACGCCTGTTCACGCTCTTTTAAGTCGCTAAGCAAGGCGTGTTGTTGCATTAGCTCCATGGTTTCACTTTGTAGCAGTGAGCGAGCATAAAAGAACGCCTGCACCAATGCTTTTTTAAAGGCAATCACTTTGGGGCTGTTTCGCATAAGGGTCATTAAAAACGTGGCTTGCTGTTCGTTGAGTTCAGCATACCTCGTCCAACGACCTTGTGTAGAATTTCGCATTTCAAATGCCGAATTCGTTTGTTTAAATACAACCTCTCCCAATTCCATAAAATCAGGCAAATAACTATTTACCAATTGGAAAACAGTTTTGTGCTTTAACTCCAAACCCTGTGCAATTTGTAGGGTTGTTGTTTTTGGTTGTCCATCATCAACCATTACTAATTCATTCATATTCGCTCCGAACATAAAAATTCTTGCCACATAAAAAAATCCCCACAGATTGGCAAGATAATCCATGAGGAGTGATTTTAAAAATTTAGTGATACCGATACGACACACTCACATTCATCTGATAGAAAAACACCCTAATTAGGGTGCTATTTTTGATGTTTTCGCCAGTTTAGAAATTTAATCACGGCGTTCATATTGTCCGAAAATTTCCAAACAAAAGCAAAAAATACGATGCCAGCCATCAATACAACGATATTCATCATAGGTATTTGTTCCAAGTTGGCAAAATTTATGTTAAAATTCACTCATATTATCCTTTTAAGTAGGGTTAAAGGGATGATATAAACCCAGCTATTTGCAGTAGCTGGGTTTATTTGTATCTATAAGGCACGCTGACATTGATTTGATAATAATCGCCACTTGCCCCCACATCAATCACGCTAGGGGCTAACAGCTCCAAATCATCAAGCATGGTGCAGCCTAGATGCTTGGCTAAGCTGTCCGCCGTTTGCTTAATGTTCTTTGTGCCATTGCCGTCATCATCAAAGATTTGCACAATCAGCGTGCCAACTTCACGCACACAAGGGCGGTCTGACAAACTGGCAATGTGATTGATACCACCTAAGATACTGATGCGATACCAAATACCGCTTACAGGCGGTGTAAAATTACGGTTCGCCCTTGCCGTGCGTGCTTGGTTGAAATGTTCCCATTTCATAAAATAGCTCATGATGAGCCGTTCAATTTCTAAACTGTTCATAATCACCTCTTGAAAAAGTTCACCTAGGCTGACAAAATACCTCCACTTATCTTGAAATTTTTTTATGTGGTTTTTTGAACAAATCGTTTAATACCGCTCCAACGCCGCCATGAATGCCTGCACACCCATTGCATACACACCATGGGGTGCTTGGTAGCTGTACCCTCCCACCGAGCGGACTTCATACATCCCCTTTTCTTTTCGCCAAGTGCCGTATTGAACAGGATTTGGATAGCCGCCATGTTCAATCACTCCCGCATAAGGCAGGTTATTTTGCAGCACCACAAATCTATCGCTTTTGATGTCAAAGCTGATGTCTGTCGCCCCACTTTGGGCGTCGCTGCGGCTGTTTTTGCTAAAATGATGGGCTTGCCGATACCTGCCACCGCCATACAACCCTGTTGGGCTAAGCATCACCACCGCATTGTATAAATCCATCAGAGCAAGGTTGATTTTTTTGTTCAGTTCCTGCTCAAACTCATCTACAATTTCCCCAATCGGCACTTCAAACTTAATCCCCATTACACACCCCTTAGCTGAATAACCCATACCACATCAGCAGGGTCTTTTGATACCGCCACCACACGCATTTGATTGATGATGTCATCAACTGATGGCGTACGCTCTATCTGTGATTGTAAGCAAATGAGCTTAACATCGTTTTGTAGTATCGTATTGCCGTCAATTTCGGACGCTGCAAACCCACTAAAAACGCCTCTACCGCTGTATGAATGCACAGCATGGGTATTTGTACCATTTAACAGCCAATCGTCGTCTATGAGCGTTCTGTGCGTTCCTGTGAAGTCTTTGACAGCATCTGCCAAGTCGGTATTAAACGCTTGACTGATTTCGCCATCAATTTCATCTCTTAGCCTCATATTATCCCCTCATCACAGTCAGGCTTGCCATACCACCAAACGTGATGATGAACGGCTTAATTAAGTCCAAAGCCATCATCTCGTATTGCCCCATCGCTTGACCATCTTGACCGCTTGCATAGGTTTTTGAGACCGATACATCACCAGCTTTTGACGATTTGGTAACAACAACGCCTTCAGTGCGTGCTTGGTATAGCTCGCCTGCCAGATATGCTTTGGCTATTAATCGCCCTGCCTGTTTAACATTGTCATGGTATGGCTTTTGTATCTGATGGCGTGATAGCCAAGCATTGACCGCAAGTAGCACGTCTTCATTGGCATCAGGCAGGTTTAGTTCGTCTTGCGTCATAAATGCCCCATTCTAAAACCCCCATAAGGTAAAGTTCTTATAGGGGTTTTGTGATTATTCCACTTTGCCAGTCTCAGATTTCGTGCCAGTCAAAGCTTCTGTTTTTTCTGGATTTTTAATGCCGTAATCCCCGCCTGATTTGGCAGTGTCGGTAACCTTCATTGCTCCTACCGCACTTTTTGAGTCGTCAAAGTAGTCTCTTTCTGATGGGTAAGTGTAGTTATAAGCAGGTTTTACTTTGTCTTTTGGTAAGCCCATGGGTTACTCCTTATAGGTTGGTAATTAAAAAGCGAATTGGCGTTTGTTCTGGTGTTGCGTCCAGTTGCCAGTTTGTGCCTGTTTGTAGGTCTGTCCAGCTTGCTGATAAGGCTTCATTCTTTGTACCGCCTGTCAATGCAGAATCTTCAGCAATAAAGCTAAATCCCTGTGGGTGGATTAACGCATGACGACGCGTCCAAAGCGTGGTATGACCTGCACCATTACCTGTGTTTGCCGTGCGTTCTATCTCTAAATCATCTTGACCTACCACCATGTCGGCAGCGAATGCCCCACGACCCAACAGGTAAGACACATATTTGGCGTTTTTGCCTGTGCCAATAACCGTGCCGACCTTAGATTGAATAACGGTGCGTCCATTATAAGTCTCAACAGGCTTTAAGTCGTCGGCAGTCGTTACACGCTCCACAAGGCGTTGCTTACGCATTTTGGTGGCAATGAGCGGATGAACAATCATGATGCCTTTGCCTTGATACGCCTCATCAAGCGTGCCTTCGGCATCAATAAAGGCATTCACATCAAAGCCTGATGCATCATCAGCGGTGGTCTTTGAAATGTCATATGTAAGCTTTTTACCGTTGGTATGGTCATAATTCATCAAACCAAACACGGTAGCAATCGCTCGGTTTTCCATTTGAGTCAGCCAAAATCCGTCTAACATTTTGGCAATCTCACTCAAAGGCGATTTGCCCGTTAAATAGTTCTCCAGTCGGCTCTCAATAAAGCCCTCGTTCAAAAACGCCACACGACCTTTTGACTTACTTGCTTCAATACTTCTTGGCATGGCAATGTCGGTCATGATGGTGTTGCCATAATTGGCTTCAAGATTGCCATCAATGGGGTGGATAAATGGCACTTCAAAGGTTTTTGAACCGCTTGTCAGTAGTGGTCTTAGGCGACTATCTGACACAAAAGCTCCTGACTGATAAAACTTCGAACGCTGCAGGTTGTCTTTAACTTGATAAGACAACACCACATTTTTATTAAAAATTTCTCTTAATTTAGCCATAGATTACTCCATGAATAATTGATTAAATAAAGTTGGGTTGGACTGTGCCAAAGCGACTCGCTCGGCTTCGCTATAATCTTGGGCTTGTTTTTGACTTTGACCTGTTGCCCCTGTGC
Source organism: Moraxella haemolytica (assembly GCF_030177935.1). NCBI lineage: Bacteria > Pseudomonadati > Pseudomonadota > Gammaproteobacteria > Moraxellales > Moraxellaceae > Moraxella > Moraxella haemolytica. The sequence continues at coordinate 853,052 of NZ_CP089974.1, read as the reverse complement.
CACTAGCCCTTGTGCCGTCAATCAAACTGTCAAACTTACCCCCATCTTTGAACTCTTTTACTAAATCGTCCAATGTAGAAATGGTTAAATTACCGTTACTGTCAGTTACTTTGATTTGCCCATTATCGGCGATCAATCGTTTTTCAATGAGCATTTGCAAGATTTCTTGATTATGGGCATTGGTGGATAACTGGCTGGCAATCTTGGCAGACTCTGCCTTGATTAAATCTTGATTTCTTTGGGCAATGTTATCAGCTAATTGCTTTTCAAGCCCTGCGATTTTGTCTTGGTATTGCTTTTCTAAGGTTTCAAAATCGCCTTTTTTTCTAGCGGTTTCTTCGGCTAAGCGGTCTTTTTCGGCTTGCTCGGCTTTGCGTTTTTCGGTCTCTGCCTTTTTTTCGCCAAGTAGCGTTTCATTATGCTTTCGCAGGCGTTCAATTTCTGCTTGTGCCGCTTGAAACTGCTCGGCTGTGATTTGGGTTTCTTGTTTGTTTTCGTCTGTCATGGGTTACTACCTATGTTATGCAATTACAAATTGCGGACAATAAAAAACCCTTGCGATTGCAAAGGGTTTGGGGTTGAAAAATTTAACTATGGGTGCTAGGCTTGGTTAATTAGTTTTTGAGCTTCGTCTTGGGTAATTTCTTGGTAATCGGTAAAATCATCATACAAGACACGATGACCCCAATAAAAATTATTTACCCATTCTTTTTTGTCTTTATCATAGATAAAGAATTTACTTAAATCAACACCATCACCCTTAGCGATAACGGCTTGTTCTTGGCTTAAATCAAGGGCATAATACTGTGTCATTTTTTATCATCAATCTTATCAATGTTAGGTGGTTGTCTTATTTTATCACTTAGGGACTGCATTTCAAAAAACAGCACTGCACGCCTTGCTTCGCTAGTATCATCAAGCCGAAACTCTTCATAAAGTGTGTGCAATTTACCATTTTTTAAGGCAAAGCTGTCTTGGGTGTGGTATTGCAACTCAAACACAACGCCGTCTTTTTCCACAAAGGTATTGATGCCCTTATACATCGCCCCTTGCTTCCAAGTATTCTTAACCCTGACGACATTATACCCCGCCTGTTCTAGTTCATCAAGCAAAGACTGATATTGTTTAACAAAGCTCTTTTCATCTAGCAATACAGTATAACGAATGACATCTTTGATGTTTGGCAAAACGCTATCAAGTTCCTTACCTTGCAAAACTTCACTCGCTACCTTTCTTTGTAATGACCCTTGGCTTTTTAAGCGGTGTTCAAGCCCTGATAGCACCACCCCCACTTGTTTTACAATGGCGGTCATGTCTTGGGTGATGTTGGGCTCAGCAGCTTTCATTTTTTGATACAACGCCTTAACAGGTGGTGTTTCAAGATTTAATAGCTCATCAAGCCCCATTGGCATAAACACCCTATCAAAGCCTAACCGCTTAAATTTATCAGCACTCATGCCATCGGATAGGAATATTTCGGCGTTTCTTTTGCCAAGCACACTTTGGATATAGGCTTTATCTTGCCCTTTTAGCCATTCATAATAACTGACATTCTCGGTTACGCCAAATTCACTCGCTCTGTTGTTTGGCTTGGTATAGCCATCATGAACAATCTCAAAAGATGAACGACAGTTGAAGTGATAAGGTGGGTACACAGCCTTATCTAGTGGCATAAACTGACCATCCAAATGGCGACAAATGGGGCTGGTGCGTCTGTCTAAGGTTGCGATGACCTTAATGCCTTTGATGATGTCTTTGTTATCGTTGATAAAGGCTTGCTTTGCCTCACTTGCCATTATCGCCGTGCCTGTATGGGCAAGGGTTTTGGCGTGTCTTGTGCTGATATTCAAAATACCGTCTTGATAGCGATTGGCACGACTGCCCCTTATCATCTGAATTAATTTGGCATTATCTAGGCTTTCGCTATGGGCTAGGCGTATGGCACGGATAATCCGCTCGCTTTCATTTTCGCCAAATGATTTAGTTAATTCATCTAGGCTGATGCCCACATTGGTAGTTAGATGTAGCGGCTTATCAAAAACTTTATCGGCGTACGCCATCAATGATTTTGGCGTATTTAGACGCTTTTTAAATACCTTGTAGGCTTCGTCATTCTGCACCTTGTAGCGATGACTAAACAGCCCCCGCCAATTTGCCTTTAAGCCGTCCACATACGCCCCAAACAAGCCTTGTAACTCACGGTCGGCATTTGTGGTTAATTGCTTGATTTCACGAGCGTTTAGGCTTTTGACTTCATGGTTGAATATCGCCTTTTGCAAATAGGCATCCACCGCTTTTAGGATTATGCCAAACTCATCGGTTAGCTTGGTTTTTAGCCTTTCAAGGTTGATCAGAGATTTCATGTAGATTGTAGCCCTGCATTTCGCTGTCAATCAATGCTTTTGCTTCATCAGCATCTTCAATGGTAGCGATTTCATCCTCTACCAGTTTTGCACGCATTTCAGACCAACTAATTGCACCCCCTTGCCATTCTGCGATAAGCTGGGCTCGTTCTTGGGCGGTCATCTTATTGGTGGCAAAGTTGGTATTAAAACTGACAGTAGGCACCCCATCAGCCCCCACAAAACGCCCCAGATAGCCAAAACAACGGCTATAAGCGTCCGATAAGTTATTGCAAATGGTTGCCAGTAATGATGTTTGCTCGGCAATCTCCGCCCCTGCTTGTGTTGCGGTTTTATTGCTTGTGTTGCCAACCAATCTTGCACCGATTGCGACCATTTGACTTTCTTTATGTTTCATCGCCTCAAAATTGGCGTTATTGGCATCGGCTTGTAGTAATTGAGCGGTTGCCCCTACGCCTAGAATCTGCCCCACCCTTGACCCCAAATGCACACCGCCATTGGGGGCTAATACATCCCGATACCATTCATTGGTAACCCCCGTGATAAACAAGGTAGGCTGACCTGCAATAAAATTACTTTCTTGATAGTCGGCACTATCACGGTAATGAGCAAGGTTTAGCATTGCCAAATCATACAAAGGGGCATCGTCAATGGTTTCATCATTATCATCTGCCCCAATAAAACTAAACGGAATGACATCAAAAGGCTTTTGAGCAAAATCATAAATCAATGCTTGATCGGTAAAAGGCTGATAACCAACACCGTCTTTGCGTAAAATTTGGCTGGTAGCCACACCATCAACCAACCGCAGAACCAGTAATTGCTCGCCATATTCCGCACGAAAGCCATCATCAGACTTGACATAGCTTTCTTTAATGACTACAAGCGTGAGTTTCTTTTGTCCGTCAATGGTTGCTGTACGCCAATTAATAATCTGTTCTGGCTCATACAATTTAACCACAGGGCGTAAATGCTTGGTTTTGTCTTTTGTGCCACCTTTTGAGATGGGAAAATCCGCCAAAAGCCCACCACGCCCTTTGATTAAAAGCATGGTCAAGGCTCGTCTGGCGTGCTGGGTTAAATCCGTACCTGCCCCATCCACATCCGTTTTTAAAATCTCTAAATTTTTGGGCAAATCAAGCAGAGGATATTTGGCAAAGGCAAGTCCACTCAAGGCTTTGGCGGTCTTTCGTGTGGCGTTGTAAAATACCGCTCGTGTTTGGTAGTCTTTGTAGCGTTTAGCTTTGACATCAGGCGGTTCGCTTGCAGGGCTAGGATTGGGCAAGTACAGCTCGCCCTTTTCTTTTACCGCTGTCTCGCCTGCATAACAGTCCGCCACCAACTGCCATTTGGCAAAGTGCGGCAGAAGTTCCGGTAGAATATGGTCAGGGTTCATTAGTACAAACTCACTTTAAAATCAGTCGCCAGTACAGGCTTGCTTTGATACACCGCAAAATAGCGGAATGCGTCCGCCCCATGACTTGACCAATCATGTAACGGTCTATCACGCCATACGCCCAATTTATCGTTCCATTCTTTGCGGTAGCTTTCTAGGGCTTTAACACCTTGTTCGCACTTAATCGCATCAAAGGCACATTTGGGCAGGATTTGGCGGACCTTTTCAATGTCTTCATTAACATTGCTCGTGCGTGGCACCACATCGAACGATATGCGGTAAATCCGCCCATCAATCTCATAACCATCACTGGCTAACTCTCGTAATGATTTGGCACGGTTTGCCCCCAGTTGCCGATTATCAATGTCGTGTGGGGCAATGTGCTTGTCATAGTTGTAGCCTTTATCTTTTAGCACCTTGAGGTAGTGATTTAAGCCCTCGCCGCTATTTTCGTAATAATCCACCACATGATATTCATCGCCTACTTGACGGATAAACCAAATGGTTGTGCTGTCCGATACCCCCAAATCCCAGTAAGTAGATACTGGCAAATGGTTATTATCAGGAAGTTGCTCAGTAATGCGACCGTTGGCGTATAGCCATGTAAATTGCTTGGCATAATACGCCCCTTCAATGGATTGGGCGAACGCCTCGGCAGGGATTGACGGATATTCTCTTTTCATGTCATCGCCTAGCGTGCGTTCTTTTGACGCATACCAAGACTTTTGTTCATCACTAAGGGTAATGCCGTACTTCGCCTCTAAGCCATCAAAATAAGCCGTCAAACGCTCACAGATGGGTTGTTTGGGCATCTGATAATCTTTGTTTTGCCACCACGAGAAAAAGAAAAACCGCCAATCTTGGGCGGTTAATGTCGCATTTGCTAGGGCAAGTTTTTCAGCCATCTGGCTGTATTCATAAAAATAACCCTGCCGCCCTTCTGCCGTGGACTCTAATGTGATTTTACCGCCCATCGGCACAGCCTCAAAAGCCCCTGTTACAATCTCACGAGCCTTGTCAGGATACTTGGCACAGATTTTACCAAATTCAGATATATGCAATCGCTGTAATGTACCGCCACGAAACGATGTACTGACCGTGATTGAGCCGCCATTGTCAAACACCAGCTCATCTTTGGTCTCAATCTTAATGGGGTTAGCAAGGCGAATGGCTTTTGGCAAGTTATCATAGGCAAACTTAACCTTTTCACGAAACAACCGCTTGGCATCGTGTAGCGTGTGTGCAATCAACGCACATTTATCACTTTCAAATAATGCTTTGTCCAGCTGAATGATACATACTTGCGTCGTAAATCCCAGCTGACGAGCTTTTAAGATGATATTGCGATTATGTTCATTTTGCCAATATTCTAGCTGTTCAGCAGTCATATTAAACTTGACCTTTTTACCCGTCTTATCGGTGATGTAATACAGGTTGTTTAGGCGATACAAGGGGTCTTTTAGATTGTGTAGCATCATTCCCCCTTGTTGGATAACTCCTTCATCAACTCTGCCATCAGACTGACCGCATTATCGCCATCGTCTTTGTGCTTGTCGCTGTATTTCTTAGGGTTCATTCTTGCTAATACCCATTTGCGTGTGTCAATCTGCAATTTGGCTTTTTGCACTTCTTCAGGTAATGCCTTATCTGCAATATCCAACATCTCATCAAAATAATGGTCGGCTCTCTGCTCACTCGCACGCGCGTATCTGTCGGAAAAGTCAGAATATTGAGCAAGCCATTCATAGATGGTCGCACGGTGTGGCATATCATCATCTTGACACACGCTTGCCACCGAGCGACCTTTGGCAATGCGATACAAAAATTCTGTAATAATCTCTTCGCTGTAAATCGTTGGTCTGCCCATTTTGGGCTTATTTGCTGTCATAAGCCCTCCTGTGGGCAATAAAAAAAGCCAAATAATCACAACAATTTTTGTACAAATTGCAATAATTACTTGACTTTTAATGTAGATTAACATACAATATAAACATCAAGGCAAGGGGTAGGAGCCTTGCCTTGTAGGTCAAACCACTTCTCCTATATGACAAAGTGGCTCACCGATATAAGGAGCAGATGATGACAGTTCTCACACAACTTGTAATCATTGGTATCTTTATCTTATACAGCTTACCAGCGTATTAAGATAAACGCCTAAGTTAAACCCTAAAAGGGCTTAATATGGCGGAGCTTATAGGAAACATAAGCTCACTCCTTACACTTTTTTTATGATAGCATATTTTAAGGATTTGTCAAATGCCTAAAGTTACCAACAACCCAAAATCACGCAATCAAACGCAATACGACAGCAATGCCAAAAGAGGTGTCAAAACCAAAGGCTTTATCCTGCACCTTGATGACATTGCACTCATTGAGCAGATGGCAAAAGATAGAAACATTCCACAAAATCAACTGATTATGGATGCTATCAGAGCCTACGAAAAAATTTAAAAAACATTGAGCGACTAGACAACAGCCTACCGCCCAACAAAAAAGCCCCACCAAAGGCAGGGCTAAAACAAAAAACGGCTAAGTTTTCACACTTAACCGCATTTTGCCAAATTATAGGGTTTTTTGTTCGGTTTGTCAAGCCCTGTTTTGAATTAAGCACCAACACCCCACAAGCCACGCCTGCAGGGTTTTATAATGAAAAGTTTAGTTAATTAATAATAACGACCAACCGCCCACTGCTGATGGGTAATCATGTCAGGGTTCATGCCATCATAGCCCAGATGCTTGCCGATATAATTAGCATTTAACACAGCGTGCATGATATGGTCGTGGATTTGTCCGCACAATCTGGGCGATAAGGCACGAAATGGCTCTTCAATGGCTTTATACCAAGAATAAATAAACTGCGTGTGCCATGCTAGGTGTTGGGCACTGATGGATAAGCGGTCGTTCATACCACCTTTTGATTTTGTCAAAATCAGCTCATAGACAAAGGCGACTGCTTCGGGTAAAAGTGGTGCAGGAATGCTGACCACATCATCATAGCCAAAGTGATTACCAACCATCTTATAGACATCAGAGATATTCATATACCCCACTGACAGCCGTGTGCAGGCCTGGATCAGGGGCGTACGGTCGTGGGCGGTGGTTTTGACAGGCACAGGCTGACCAACTTCCTTGTCAAGAATATCAAGCACCCATTGGCGAAACTCTTTGGCAACTTTGGTGCGAGCAAACATAGCAATAAGGTGGCAACCACGAAGGGAGAAAATGCGGATTTTGGCATTTTTCATTTTTGGGTTATCAATAAGGGCGGTTGTGTCAGAGCGAAATTCATCGGCATTGCGATTGTAAATATTTGTGATGTTGTCCGCACGAGAATAACCCAATGCCTTTGCAAGTTCGGCAGAAGTAAGCCAAATTTGGTTATCCACCTTGACAGGGGTTAGAGTGATGTTTTGAAAAGTTAGTGCTTTCATCTTGATATACCTTTTTGATAGGTTGAATTTAACCCTTGATTCTCGTACCGTCAATTTGACGTTACGGAGTATTTAGGGTGGTTAGCGGCTCAAAACCTGTATCAAGTCAGGCGGATTTATTCGTGTTGCAAGCAACCTTATTTCATCGCACCGCTAACCATAACTTATCATAAAGATATGGTGTAAGCATAAAAAAATCACAATAACGGAGTGATGACCGCTTGATAATAGGCTTTTGAGACCTTACCCCATATCATACCCCACTAATTGCCCTTTGTCAATAAAAATCCGCCCATTTTAAGTATGGACGGATTTTTTAAGAAACAACGGATTAACCAAAAAACCGTGTCAAGACAAACACAATCAAACCACCAACCATTGCCGAGCCAAGTGTAACATAGGGGTAAAAGCGAGCTTCTTTTTCTATTTTTTTGGTTTCAGCAACAAATTTATCGTTTTCAATACGCATTTTTTCAACCGTGGCTTGACTGGTTGCGATGTCCTGTTGGATTTTACTAATGTCTAGCATAAGTTTTACCTTTTCTAGGTTTTCTTTGTCTAAGGTCTGTAAGTCAATACGGCTTATATCAACCATAATAGCACCTATTATTTGTTTTGTCTAGGAAAACCTACCACAGTAAACCGCCAAGTTTTAGGGTGGTAGGGCTAACAGAGTTGGCGGACTGCCACGACTAGGAAAGCAGCACATCTTGCGATGTCTCTATTAGTCCCACCATAATTTGATTTTTAAAGGGTGTGGTTTTTAGCCAACCCCTTTCATGGGGGATTTTTTGCAATAAAAAACACGCTTTGGGGCGTGCATATTGCCCTAATCATATTCCAGACCGCCAAGTCTGACATCGGATTTTGCCGATGTGCAACCATCATAACCCATCATTCGCCATTTGTCAAATAAAAAAAATCCACCCAAATAATGAGCGGATTTTTTTAAATTATATATTGACAAATTATCTAAGTCAATATATAATAGGCACATCTAGCAAGGGTTGCTAGGTAGGTGCTAGTGACTAGCACTAGCGGTAAACATAAGGAGTTGGACGATGACCACACTAGTCAAAATCATCGCCCTAATAATCCTGCTCTTAATCGCTACACCAGCGTATTAAACAGGTAACCCGAAAGTAGCGGCAACTACTGGGGGTTTGGTTAGGGGGCTAACCCTTAACCACTCCTTATCTTTATTATGCCATTTAATTTGAAAAAATCAAGGGGTATTTTATGACAATTAAGACATCACACGCTCAAATCAAAGCCGTCAAAAAAAACACTGCCAAAGCCCTAGAAGATGTGCGAGTGCTACTAGGTCAATACGACACCGAAGCCTATGAAGCCCTACAAAAAATCAAAGCCCACCACAACGGCAACCGTGCAGGGGCAATTAAACAAGCGATTATTGAGTACGCCAAACGCTTAGAACAAGGGGCTTGATTAGCCCCTGTTTTCTCTAAATGTTTTTCGCCAATACTCGCCTGCCACATCGTCTGCCAAGCTTAGCTCGCCTGCCACATCGCCCATAACCCTGTCATAAACAAGGGCATGGGATTGACAAAACTTGGCTTTTGAAATCCCTAGAATTTTAGCCTTCTTGCCCAACGAAAAACCCCTTTGCAGGTATGTCTTGCAAAGGGGTTAAAAGTCCCACCAGTTGTGGGAAAGATGATTGTTATGGTGTCTATCTATATAATAAGACCACCATAACATAAATATAGCATTTTCTGATTAATCAGTCAAGGGGGTAATCCCAAATAACCTGCCAAATAGTGCCTTGTATTATCAATCATCTTTAAAATATGATTAAATTTTTGTCCTTTTGCCTGCTCAATAGCCCGAACGGTCATACCATCACACTTATTAAGCACTAAAAACTCAACGCCATCAGGCATAAAAACAGCTGTCTGACACAGCACACGATTAATAGCCAACGCCTCATCATCGCTGATATAACAAGTCCTGCCGTGGCTTGGCGGTGGATTGACCGACCGCATCAGCCAATAGATTTGATTAGTCTCTAATCGGCTTGGCATTACCCTACCTTGTTTGTAGCACCACGCTCCGAACTGTTCTAGCCATTCATTTAGGGTGTATTTATGCCAGTTCATACCACACTCCACTTATCAATAACCGCACGCATTCGCCCACAAAATACCCTAAAATCAAGCCCTGTAAATATCGTCATGCCATGATGATAAGACAGTATTGCGTCAAGTTTGGCAATATCCGCCTCCATCAATTCATCATTTAGTGTATCAATATCAAAATCCATGCCGAATGGGTCGGGCGTGGGCTTTCTAGCAGTCTGCCAATTCTCAACATCAACCGTAAAGTCTTGTTCGTATCGCTCACCCGTCTTTAAGTCTAAGTATTCGCTTTGGTACTTGTCATCAGTTTTCTGCTTGTCGATAACGATGAACAAAACGCTGATTGGCGTATCATCAAAAGCGTTGGCTATCATGTTGCATTCTGCCAGCTGATTGCCGATTAACTCTCTGAATGTCTTTTCTGTACCACGGTATGCAACACCAGGGAACAAAATATAAAACGCATATCGTTTGGCGTATTTGAGTGACTTCAAAACAAAAATATCATCAACCACGCCCGACTTTTTCCAGCTAAATGCAGCTTTGATGTTGGCTTGTTCAGCTTCGGGCAAATCTTTAAACTTGATACTAAACGGCGGATTCATCGCCACACAATCCACGCTAATGTCGCCATCAAACTCAAAAAATGATTGATGATGCACCGTAGCATTTGGATAGTTATGAATAAATACATCGCAGGCTTGTTTTTGTATTTCAACGCCTGTGATATGCTTGGCGTTTAGGTGCTGTTCCAATTGCCCAGAACCTACCGCCCCATCAAATACCGTGGGATTATCACCCACATAGTGCTTAACCTTTTGGGCTAGGTACTGGCGTAATCCCTGCCCTGTGATGTACTCGGCAAATTTATCGGCTTGTTTGCGGTTATTATGTTCAATCATCGCCAACCCCATCAAACCACATCAAAATATTTTTGTACTTGCCTTGGATAATGCACTGTCTCAACCCAATGCTTTGCCTCATCTAAGCTGAAAAACTCCTTAAATCTTCCATTGCCGTAATAACAGTAAAATAATTCTTTTTCGCTTTGAATGGCATATTCAACAAAAGTATTTTGGCTGATGTGCGTCTGGCGACTACAATCATCAAAACACTGCTCTTTTTGCGCTACCCACTGAATGACAGGTATCTTAAATTTCATACTTCCACCACATCAATATCATGCACTACTTTCATCAAATGTTTTTTAAGTCGATAGACTTTATCTTTACGAGTGATGGGACTTTTAACATCTTCCACCACCTGCTTGCCCGTCTGCCTATCCAGATAGACAAAATCCGTCACATAACGCACACAGGGGCGTTTTCGTGCCTCGCCTGCTATCTTGACACCACCAATCAGTTCAAACGCCACTTGCGTGCGTAAATCGCTAATCAGACCCGACGTTTGCAGCTGGCACAATTGCTCATAACGACGGTGCTCTTTTTTGCTGTCAAAATTCATACCATTAACAGTGATTTTTTTATTACGGTATTTCATATTTTGATATTTATAATGATTTAAAAAATAAATAATGGATAAATAATTAATGATATTGTTGGAAATATAAAAATACAGTTATAACCTATATATATCAAGGCTTAGCACATTGTTGGGGACACCCCCACCCCTACACACATTTGTGTGATATATCGAAGGCGTCCCCAACAATGCTACAACCCCTTATAGAATAAGGCTTATAACTGGGGACACGCTGTCCCCAACAATACCCAACAATAACGCTCATTATGCCAACTCCATCGTGTTTTCATCATAGTACTTTGGTAAAATAAAACATAGACGCTTACGACCACGCCCACTAATGGTGTTGATTTTTACCGCCACGATTTGTTCTTCATTCAATAAAGCGGTGGTTGCCTGCTCACGCTGATGTGGCATACTGGCAGCATAAAGACGACTATTCTTGGCAAGGTCTCGTTCGGTCATACCATTCTTACCAGAGCGGACAATCATGTCATATATCGCTTGGCGTAGGCGATGATGGTCCGAATCTGCCACCCTTCGACTGACACTATCCATGAAGTCCTGACCATAGTACAAGACATATGACAACGCCCAACTTGCCAGATTTGCCGTGATAATGGGGTCATTACTGTCTTGGCAGACAGCAAGTAAGGTTGCCGCCCTCATGGCGTTTTCTACCCATCGGCGTGTCATATCTGGCAGTACAAACTCTCCTGCCGTCTCTTGATCGGTCAGTAGATCAGCGGTGTCGTCAAACAAATCCAATGCCTCATCATCAATCTGCACCATCTTTGGTGTAGGGGCAACATTGTAAGCGGTGTCAAGCCCTGTCAAGTCGGTACGACTTGCACCCTTAGGCGTACGAATGGCGACCGCCCAGTCAATCAGATGGGCAGGCAAAGGGGCGGCTTTTCGGCGCACCTTTTCGCCCACAGGCAAGCTGGCCTCTACGCAGATTAAGCGGTTCAAAAAACCGTCCTCAACATCCACCGTAGATAGGTTGTCATACATCTGAGCAGGCGTGGCAAGCCCTAATAATGTGATGGCAGGACAATGCACCATCTGCTTAGCCTTACTCACTTGGTCGGACTTTCGCCGTCCCATATTCGAGTAGTTCTTTGGCATCATCAGACTGGTAGTCGCTGAATAAGCCTCAACGAGCGTGGTAAAGCTCTCTGCCATCTGCCCATTTTGCTGTTTTCTGGCGGTTTGTAACTGTTTGCCAATCTCATCCATAATCTGAATATGACATGGTGATTCGTGTAAAGCAGAATATACCGCCCCACTGGATGTATTGCCACCACCAGAGAGTAAATTTACCAGATTACTCTGAGTTAAAAATGCCTGAATGCCTGTTTTGGCGTAGTTTTTGCCGATACCTGTCTCACCAAGCACCATCAGATATAAGCTCGATGTATTCGCCTCGGTGGACTGATAGATACGACCACATAAGACGCTGGCAAGTGCCAATGTCGCCTGAATGCTGATTTGAGCTTGTGGCTGGCGACTGTGTCCATCTATCCAAGCACGCACCTCATTCAGAATGGGTACAGGAAAGGATAATAGTTGCTCTGGCACTTCTTTTGTGCTATGATGTGCAGGTAGTACAAAATCATCATCATGTACGAACTCCTCCGCTCCGACTGCCATCGGGGCGGTTTTATTTTGGGTATTTGTCACTTGATTGATAAAGCTCGAGACATCACCTAGGACAACCTCTTCTTTTGGTAAATCAAGATTCAGCACGCCTGCCACCGCACGCACCGCATCGGAGGCACTCATACCAACATGGTCAATCAAGAATGACAGACCGTCTCCACCTGTATTACCCTTGCCACCTTGCGAACATATCCAGCCACCATCGCCCTGCATGGTGCTATTATCATCAAAGCGAAAGCGGTCTTTACCACCACAATGTGGGCATGGCTCATGCCCGCCGCCTTTGATGTGATAACCTAGACGACCCAGTACGAACTGCCACGCTCCTCGTGCTTGCTGACGCACAAACTGGCTGGCGGTGTCTGTCTGTGCTGTCTGACGAATGGGTGCGGCAGATTTGGCAGGAGCTAGGGGTAGCTCACCTGCTTTGACATCAAGCCACGCCAAAATCTCAAACAAATCCACCTTATCGCCCTCATGCACCACACGACTGACAAAAGCATCGCTTGCCACACCATCTTTGACTTTGGTGTGAATAAAGCTGTCCAGTCGCATCACACGAGGCAAATCATGCACCGCCTTATCTGGCGTGTCGCCTGCCTGCGTAAAATAAGCAATCAGCCGTTTTTGATACTCGCTAAACTCATCAAGACCAATGCCATCCACCACCCAATAGGCGTGGTGCTTTCCTGCACTACTCTCCACAATCACGCTGGGCGGTACAGGCAGACCAAGTAGGCGAGCAGGACGGCTGTCATCTGGCGTATCAAAATCCACAAACAAGGCACGCACCGCCGTGATGTTTGCCTTAGTGCGTCCTTTGCCATCGGTGGCGTTTACGGTAACATACACGCCTGCCCCTTGTGCGTTTAGGGCGTGCAAGGCGTGAGCGTGTTCGTCTAGCGTGCCGTGTAGCTGACGGGCAAGTGCTTTGTCTTTTCGGTCGGCGTTGTCATCAAAGGTTTGGAAGGTGTGATGCGTACCGAGTAGGGATAGTAGGGTCATAGGTCTTCTAGCTCTTTTAGTTTAGGACAAAGGTCGGTGGCTTTGAATTTGCCTTCTGTCAGCTTTTCAACTTTGATGGCATGAAGGGCTGAAATGTTCATCTTGCCGTGTAACCACTTAAAAACAGTCGTTTGAGAACAGTTCAACGCCTGTGCTGTCTTGCCCTGAGTACCAAAATGAGCAATAACTTTGGAAATTTCTGGGTTCATATGATACCTTAATCTATCGTAAAAATCCAATTATATTACTTTTGGTATAATTATTCAATAGTTTTTTTATCCTTGCTTTTTAACAACAAAAGGTATTAAAATAGGATATTTAAAACCAAAGGTAATTAAGCAATGAATACCTTAGCTCAACGACTAAAATACGCGCGTGAATTGGCAAACCTATCACAGCAAGAAGTTGCCAAAAGAGCAAATATTTCTCAACCCACCTATTTTAAGATTGAAAATGGCTCAACCTTGAAGCCAAGAAATATTTTAGAAATCGCCCAAGCCCTAAAAGTCAATGCTCATTGGCTGGCAACTGGTGAAGGTGAGATGGCATCCAAGCCGAGTCTTGATGAGTTGCGTGCTAAAATTGCTGAAATGAAATCAAAAGGAAAAAGCAATATCCAACAAAAAAACGAAGTCCTATCCATGACAAAGCCTGTACCTGTACTATCATGGGTGGCGGCAGGTTCTTGGAGTGAGGCTAATACGGTTACTGTAGATGATGCTTTTGATTGGTTGCCACGCCCAATGGGCTTATCCGAGAAAGGCTTTGCCCTAAAAGTCCAAGGCGAAAGTATGCTGCCCGAGTTTCGCCCAGATGACTACATCTATGTTGAACCTGAAATCGCAGCCATCTCGCTAAAAAATGCTGATTTGGTGGTTGTGCAAAAATTAGACGGCAAAAGTGAAGCCACATTCAAGCAGCTAATCATCGGCGACACCTCAGATGATATGTACTTAAAACCCCTAAACCCTAACTGGCATGAACAAAAGATGATACCACTTGGCGAGGAATGGCATTTGGTTGGGAAGGTAGTTGGGAAGTTGGTGGAGTATTGATTGGTCGCCAATCCATAAATAAACCAACCTTATATAAATTAATGTATTAAACAATCAATTTGTATAGCTTAAAAAATATTAGGATTGTTATGAGAAAACCAAGTATTATTACGCATCATGTATTGGTGATGGATATTATGCCAACCGCTAAGAAGAACCCCGTAACACCACTTACCAAAATTAGTATATTGGATATCTTTAAGCACTTGAAAGAATGGGGTTATGAAAGCGAGAAAAGACTATTTAATAATCATAGCCACTGTGGAATACTTCCTGTTATTACTATCAATGAAAAACAAGGGCGCATTGATATCTTGTTATGTTTATCGGACAAAGATAGCGATGAACCAGAAACATTTGATTTTGAAACTAATGAAGTGCGTCATTTTAGCAAAACTAACACAGAGGGTTACAATGGAAGAAGTCACATTGTAATTCAAGTAGATAAAAATGATCCAAGATCTGCAAAGTTTGCTATTGAATATAAACAAGGTATCAGCCATAGATTTTTTGTTGACACACTAAATTATTTCATCAAAAATGCTAGGAGTAAGAACAAAGATATATTTAAGGGTATTCATCCAACAGAAAGAGACAATAAAGGTAATGCTAAAAAAGTAGGATTTAAAATAAAATTCACAAGCCAAACAGAATTAAGTGACGAGATAATCAAAGCATTTGAGAGTGACAGGGTTCAAGATGTAATCTATCACCAACCTATTCACACATCCAGTTATGATGGCACCAGTTACACCCCCAAAAGACAGGATGTACATATGGGTGTAAAAGCAAATATTATCAAAGCGGAATCCAAAACCTTGATGCAAAAAACCAAGGATGTCATTTCAAGCTTTGAAAAACTTTTCGTTAAGAACCCTGGATTAAAAGGCATTACTTTTACTATAAAATTTAAGGACAAAGAAGGCAAAAACCGAACAGCTTACTATCACTCTGATACTCATGAATTTAGTCTTGCCAAAAAATCCTTTATTAGAAGGCAGAACAAAAATCCCAAAGAATTAGCACTGAATCAAGCGTTATGTGATAGAATGTATGCACACTTACTATCTTAGATTACCATGATTTGGACAATATTTAAGCCATTTAACTATCTTGCGATCAAAGCCGAAAACGGTAGTAAAATCGTAGTGGATATTTATGTGCCTTTTGTCTTGTCACTTATCATTACAATTTTTTTACTATTTCTTAATATTAAGCACAATATTAATATTTTTGACGGTACACATAAAATTACCGCTAATATTATAGGCTTTGTTCAAACATTGCCGGGATTTTATATCGCAGCATTGGCGGCGATTATATCATTTCCAAATCGCTCACTAGATAAATACATGAGCAATCCAGCCATGATTATCCAGCGAGAGCATGAAGATAGACTGACACGCAGACGCTTATTGTGTTACTTGTTGGCATATCTGGCATTTATTGGCATTGTTATTTGCTTGCTGATTATCTTTGTTGAATTTTGTCATAGTTTCTCATTAGGCTTTCATCCTTGGCTTATTACAGCGGGCTATTTGACAATCTCTTTTATTTTATTTTTCTTTTTATTTCAGTTAGTGCTATTAACATTTACTTGTCTATGGTATTTGGGTGAAAGAATTCACTTTAACGACCCTGACTAAAACTTAGTACCTTATCCCCAAACCACCCCCACGGGTGGTTTTTTTTACGCCTAAATTTTGTGAAAAATCATAAAGTTATAAAATAAATTACTTTTAGTATAATAAAACTATTGCATATTTAATTACTTTTAGTATAATAATCCCATCAACCGCAGACGATGCCTTGAATACTATTTAACACACCAGAAGCCCTACCGTGAGGGAAACACACGGAGCTTGTGTAGGGTGGGGTCTACCCACCAGCAAAAGCGAAGCCCACACCACCGTGGCAGATAACGGGGTGAACCTGTTCCATTTTAGAAACAGTTAATCAGCTATTGGCAACCTGTAAGTATGACTTACCAGTTGCCAATGTCGGATTAACTTTAGGAGATCAACCATGAAACAAGCACTACTGGCAGCAATCATTATTGTGTTTGGGTTCGCCTTGCTCAAGGGCTGTACAACCCTAGCTATCCAAGCCTATGACAGACAAGAGCAGGGTTATCAAGAATTCATCAACACGCACAAAGAATGGCTAAAAGCCAATCAACAAGAGGACTACTAATGAGTGCATCAATCAACGGTATCAATATCACCACCACATCAGCCCTAGCCAACACAAGAGGCATCAAAGTGCTGGTCTATGGGCAGGCAGGAGCAGGCAAAACCTGCCTATGTGCCACCACGCCCGACCCCAAGCGGACGATTATCCTGTCGGCAGAGGCAGGCTTATTATCCATCGCAGGGGCAGACATCGCTGTGATTGAGATTAAGTCTATTGACGACCTAATGAAGGCATATCAATGGCTTACCACCACCGAGCAAGGGCAATCATATGAATGGATTTGCCTAGATAGCGTGAGTGAGATGGGCGAAGTCATCCTATCTGCTGCCAAGAAAGCGGTCAAAGACCCACGCCAAGCCTATGGCGAGATGCAAGAAAAGATTGAGGACATGATTCGGGCATTTCGCGATCTACCTCGCAATGTGTACTTTACCGCCAAGCTTGAATCTTATCAAGATGATACTGGCGTGGTGCGTTATCAACCTGCCCTACCTGGCAAGAAGCTCGGTCAAGCCCTGCCCTACTTTTTTGATGAAGTGTTCTTTTTACGAGTAGAAAAGGATGCTGAAGGTAACTCTGTGCGTTATCTACAGACCGTGCCTGACATCAAATACCACGCCAAAGACCGCTCGGGACGACTTGCTGAGCGTGAGATGGCAAACCTTGCCCATATCCAAGCTAAGATTTTGGGCTAATTTATCAAACGGCAAACGAACGAAACGAGCCAAAACCCAACGCCAAACAGGAGAAAACTTATGGCACTACTTAACCTAAACTTTACCCAAGACGAAGTTACCAAAGCCCAAAGCGACAACTTCGCCCCCATTCCTGCTGGCAACTATGTTGCCGAGGTCAATCGCTCCGAAGTTAAAGCTACCAAAGACGGTCGTGGTTCTTATCTTAGCCTATCACTCAAAGTGCTAGAAGGCGAGTTTGCAGGGCGTTTGATTTTCCAAAACATCACACTGACCAATGCCAATGCCACCGCTCAAACCATCGGACGAGAGCAGATGGCCCAGCTGGCTGGGGCGTGTGGGATTTTAAACCTACAAGACTCCGAACAGCTACACGGCAAGCCCATCGGCATTCGTGTCGCCATTGAAACCGACAAAAGTGGGCAATATGAGCCGAGAAACACGGTCAAAAAGTTTTTCCCCTTAAATAGCCCAATGCAGTCCACCTCATTTAGCACGCCTGCTACAGCTCCTCAGGGCTTTACTGCTTCGCCTACTCCACAAGCCCCAGCACAGGGCAATCCGTGGGCAAGACAGGGCTAAACGCCAAAAAAGCCCCTAGGGACGACCTACGGGGCAACTCTTTAAAAACTTAAAAGGGTTATTGGGCTGGCTTGACGGTATTGATAATTGCGACTATAATAAAACAAAAGGTTTAACCAAGAGGTAAACTTATGCATAAAGCCAAAAAGACCGTCTTAATTCCAAAAAAAGAGCGGCTGTTGGATGCCAAAACTTATTTGGCAGAGATTCAATGTCGTCAGGATATTATTGACGATGTCCAATTCATACCACCAAAGCTTGGCAGTAAAGGTTTTGGTTCATTCCGTGTCAGCTATAGTACGCCTG
The DNA here is from genome assembly GCF_030177935.1 of Moraxella haemolytica. Taxonomy (NCBI): domain Bacteria; kingdom Pseudomonadati; phylum Pseudomonadota; class Gammaproteobacteria; order Moraxellales; family Moraxellaceae; genus Moraxella; species Moraxella haemolytica. The sequence continues at coordinate 834,783 of NZ_CP089974.1, read as the reverse complement.
TCTTATTGCCAGAGGGTGTCTGATGAGCAATAAGCCCAACGAACAACAACTTGTTTCTACACTCAAGGACATGGCGGAGGTTCAAAAAAGAGCTGCAACTTGAAAGCGAAAAGGTAAAATCCAATGAGCGTATCGCTCTAGCCAGCATCGAAGCCCAAAAGGGCGACCGTGTAGAGCAGATGGGTCTTTTTGCTAAACTTGAAAGCAAGAAGTATGTTACTGTTTGGTTGATTGTGTTGGCAGTCGTGATAGTAATTTTGGTGGCGATATGGCGAGAAAAAACCGATTTTGCCCTAGAAGTCTTAAAAATTGGCGGTGCATTACTGGCAGGCTACTTTGCAGGATTTAACAAGGGTAAAGTAACTACGCTAGAAAAACAGCGACAAAACGATGATGAATAAAAAGTCCACGCCACTTCACCGCGTGGACTTTTTTATGGGGGAATTGACAAAGCACAAGTGATACAGTATAAAAATTGTTTTTTCAAGGATTTTTTATGCTACAAATCACGCAGGACACGCCCCAGGAACTCATCATCCATATCCAAAATCACGAGCCGATAGAACTCAAGGATTTTGCCACCAGTATGAACGCCTTAGCCTGCGAATACGAGCAAAAGCACAAAGGCGAAGTTAAGCTACTCATCAAAGAGATCCGCCAAGGCTCAATCATCGCCACACTCATCACCGCAGGCGTGGCGGTTTTGCCTTTTGCCGAACACGCCAACACCATTCTTGATTTTGGAAATCATCTGATGAATATTTTGAGCTACCTTAAAGGCGACAAGGCGAGCAGCCAGCCACCTTTGACCCAGCAATCCTTAACCAATATCCACAAATTCGTCGAGCCTGTCGCCAAAGATGGTGGCAGTATCGTGCAAGTGGAAGGAAATAACAATATGATCATCATCAATTCTGCCGAAGCCAAAGAAATTCAGCGAAACGCCCAGCTTGAGTTGTCTCGCCTAAATGCCCCAATGACAGGCACGCACAAAAAAGCCCTGCTGTATTTCAACCAAACACGAGCGGACAACAAGCACGGTGGCGATAAAGGCGTCATCGAAGCCATCAGCCCCAAAGAAGTAAAGGTCATCTTTGATACACCAGAGCTAAAAAACCGTATCATTCGTGAGTCGGATAAGGTCTATGACAACGCCTATATCGTCGATGTCAATGTCCAAACCATCAAGGACAAACCTGCTTTATACACGGTGATGGATTTTTATGAGATTGTACCGCTGAATGATTGACAAATAGCGAATGATGGGTTATCAGTTTTTACATCAAAGTCCGTATCACTTAACGATACGGACTTTTTCATTAGGAGTAGATTATGCGTGAACTTAATCCAACAGGCGTACGCCTAGATAGTAAACTTAAAGCCAAATTGCAACAATCCGCCAAAGACAACAAAAGAAGTCTCAATAGCGAGATTGTCGCAAGGCTTAACGCAAGTTATGATGATGAGATTGGCAAAAAATTAGATGAGATTTTACGGGTTGCTCTTGCGTTCAATGACCGCTCTTAGGTTCTCGTAAAGCCTATCTAGGTCATCTTTAGTAGCGGTTCTTTGGATTATTGATGGCGGTGGCAAACCTGCTTTAAGCTCGTTATTTTGAGCCTTTAAGCTTGTATTCTCCACCATCAAATCCAAGAATTCATCTGTAAAATGAGAAAAACCACCCGTATGCAATTCATCTTGTTGCACAGTTACTTCAAGCCGTGCCACAATCTCGGCATTCAATGAGCGTTTATTTTCATTGGCTTGTTTGGTTAGGCATTCTTTTAATTCAGCAGGCATTCGCACCCCAAAAGGGGCAATATCTCTGGACATATTAATTTCTCAAAGTTGGTTGTGTTAGCGGAAATATTACACAGTGTAGCAAATTTTTGCTTGCTTTTATAGTTACACGGTGTTATTATTACACCGTGTAATAACACAAGTAAAGCCCTGTTATCCGACCAAAGACCACAGGGCTTGCCAACACTCAACTTTGAAATTAAGGAATTAGCAATGCCTAGTTTAACTTTTAATGACTATAAATTCAACCCTGTTGTTCATAATAGCCAAATCCACCTATCATCAGCCGAGCTTGCAAAAGCGTTAGGTTATGCTGAGACTGATAGCGTAACCAAGATTTACAACCGTAACTCTGATGAGTTTTTGCCAAATATGACAACGACGGTCAAAATGACCGTCGTTAGAAAAACTGGTAAAGTGGAAATAGACAACCGCATTTTCTCCCTGCGTGGTTGCCACCTTATCGCAATGTTTGCTCGCACCAAAGTTGCCAAAGAATTTCGCCAGTGGGTGCTGAATATTTTGGATAAAGAAGTCGGCGAGCCTGTGCAAATCAAATCCATCCAACGCACCGCTACCCCTGCCGAGCTACAAGCCATCAAAACAAGGGTGTACCAAATTGTTACCCCCTTTATCAAAGGATAAAATCCTGATATGGTAGAGCTTGTAGGGACTTCGCAAGAAGTGCTGTTTACTAGTTGGAACAGTCCGCCAACCCTGCAAGCCCTACCACCCTAAACTTGGCGGTTTTTAAAGTGATTTTGACAAAGTGTCATCATCGCTTTTTTTATTAAAAAATCTTTACAAGGCTATGGAGTTATGGTAGTATATTCGTACTACTAAATATTCGGCGGTTATCCGCACCCGACAGCCTAGCGGTTTTTTATGCCTTGCGTTCGCAAATCCCACGCATAAATCCATCTTGCCAGTTATGGCGGGTCGAGAGAACCTAATACAACACCCTTTGGGAAATAAGTTCCGCCGTCCGAATACGGTAGTTGAAGCCCGCCACCCTATGTGGTATTTACCAACTAAATATTCGGAGTTCTTATGAACAATCAAATCATCAACTTCACTTTTGAAGCCCAAACCGTCCGCACCGCCACCAACCCACAAGGCGAAATTTATTTTTGCTTGCCTGATGTGGCAAATGTCTTGGAAATCCAAAATAGCCGTGATATTGTTGCAAAACAATTAGATAAAGCTGGTGTAGAAAAAATCTACATCAGCTATGAAAGTGGTAAAAAGCAAGTAACATTCATCAACGAACCCAACCTATACCGAGTGATTTTCCGTAGCAACAAGGCGGAGGCGGTAAAATTCCAAAATTGGGTCTTTGATGAAGTTTTGCCAAGCATTCGCAAAACAGGCTCATATCAAACCCCCACCCCCACCCAACGCACTGCTACCCCTGCCGAGCTACAAGCCATCAAAACAAGGGTGCATTTTATCAGTGGTAATTTTCACTTTAAAGAGGGAGCATCTGCCGAGATTTACAACCGCCTACGGGTGGAATTTAACTTGGCAAACATCGCCGACATACAGCCCCACCAGCTTGACAAGGCTCATCAGATTTTGGACGAGATTGACCGCCACGCCAAAGCCTATGCCCAGTTTCGCTATGAGCTTGACAAACAGGCACAGGGGTATATTATCCGTCAAGGCAGACCCTACACCCCGCACATCAAAGCAAAACTGACCAAACTGGGTGCAACCATCGGACACGCCCCAGACTGGCAGGCATTACAGGCACAGCTCGCCTAACTTTCCCATTTAAGCCCAATAATCCAAGGTGGGTCAAACCCACCCTACGGGCTTATGACATTCTTTTTGTACTTACATTGTAGATACATTGTACTGCTTTAAGGATAAACGATGAACAACGACACTTCCTTATGCACCACCATCACCGCTGTGATGGTCTGGATTTTGACCTTTGTTTTTATCTTTTTTGCCGTCAAAGGCTGCGCCGAAGACGAATCAGGCTACCAATCGCCCGACTGGGCACACCAACACACCCAAGGAGAACCTTAATGTACACCACCGAACAATACGCCCAGCTTGCCCAACAGCTGTCTGCGGCACTCAAAAATTATGAATTTGAAATGAAAGTCTCACAAGGATTAAGGCAAAGCAGGCATGAACTGGAACAGCAAGTCGAAGAACTACTGTCCACGGTTGCCACCTTACAGGTAGAAAACACCAAACTTAAACAAATCGCCAAATACGAATAAGGAGAAAAACCATGAATCTGTATGAAATCGACACCACACTTGCCGTGCGTATGATAGAGCTGGGCGAGATGCTCGATAACGGTGAAACGCCAAGCCAAGAATTCATCGATGAATGCCTAGACTTGCAAGATGATTTGGAAAACAAACTGGTTAATTGTGGCAAGTTCATCAAAAATGCCCAAGTGGACATTGATGGGCTTGATGGCGAAATCAAACGCCTAACCGCCAAAAAACAATCTCTGCAAAAACACACCGACCTCATCAAAGCAAACATGCTTAGCGCTATGCTCACGCACAATCTGGATAAAATTGCCGACCCCATCATGCCTATTCGCGTGCAAACGAACGGCAAGGCAAGCGTGCTTGTTGATGATGTGCAAAGTTTGCCAGCAGATTTTCAGCTGGTCAAAATCGAGCCGAACAAAACCGCCCTAGAACAAGCCATCAAAGCAGGTGCCACCATCGATGGCGTGCGTGTGGAGAAGGGCAAGCATCTAAGAATAGGATAATCTTATGCAACTACGACCCTACCAAGAAAAGTGCATCAATGACCTGTTTGGGTGGCTGACCCGCCACCCCACAGGCAATCCCATCGTAGAAGCCACCGTTGGGGCGGGTAAATCGGTCATCATCGCCGAGCTGTGCCGCCGAGTCATTGCGATGAGTCCCACCGCACGCATTGTCATGTGTGTGGCAAGTCGTGAGTTGTGTCGCCAAAATTTGGATAAACTTTTGGCGGTATGGGCGGACGCACCCGCTGGTGTGTGCAGTGCCTCACTTGGCGAAAAAGACTTAGAGAGCCAAATCATCTTTGCCACCATTGGCTCTATTGCCAGGCACGCCGACAAGCTCGGCAAGGTGGACATCATGCTCATTGACGAATGCCACAATGTCAATAGTAAAAATACAGGCATGTACCGCACGCTGTTTGATGATATCAAACGATTTGGCAATCCGTCATTATGCGTTATTGGATTCACAGGCACGCCTTTTCGTGGCGATGGCATTTGGCTATGGCAAGGCGAAGACCCTTTATTTGCAGGGACGGCTTGTCGTATCACGATGGATGAGCTGTTGGAGCAAGGGTATCTTGCTCCGTTGGTGGTGGATAAATCAGACAAGCCTAAGATTGACACTTCGGCAGTTAAGATGGCTGGTGGTGATTTTGTGGTCAAGGATTTGGCGGCAGCGGTGAATCACGAAGCATTAACACAAGCGGTCATGGATGATTTTTACATTTCTGCCTACCAAAGTCGCAACAAATTTTTATTTTATTGTGTGGATAAATCACACGCCAACAGAGTGTTAAAAGCCCTACAAGCATTTAGCGGGTTAAATGCTCATATGGTCATCGCTGACACACCAAAGGGGGTGCGTGATGATATTTTGGCTCGCTACCAACTACCAAAGTCCAATCCTGATGCCATCAATGCTTTGGTATCCATTGGCACACTGACCACGGGGTTTGATGCCCCTGCGACCGATTGTATTGTGCTGCTTCGTCCCACTCGTTCGCCTGTGCTTTATGTGCAGATTGCAGGGCGTGGCATGCGAATTGCCGATGGCAAGCGTGATTGTTTGTGGCTCGATTATACCGACACCACCGACACGCTGGGGGCGGTCAATCGCATCAAGGGTCGCAATAAAACTCGTGGCAGTAAATCAGGCGATAAGCCCTTTAAATACTGCGACAGCTGTGGCAATGCTAATGAGGTACACCACACCGAATGTAGCGAGTGCGGTTTTGTCTTTCCTGTCGTTGCCACGCCTGTGCATGGCACGACAGCAAGCCATACCGCACCGATTGCAGGCTTAGAGCCAGCAGAGGAGCGATGGTTTGAAGTGCTAAATGTCAGCTACCACAAGCACCAAAAGAAAGGTAAATCGCCGACTTTGCGAGTAGATTACGACATCGGCGAAATACTGATGGTGTCAGAATGGCAATGCTTTGAACATACAGGCTACGCGCTACAAAAGGCGTGTGCATGGTGGTCGTCCGTCATCAATGACAGTGTACCATTTACTGTGGATGATGCAATTAAGATGCTAAATACCAAACCACATCAGATTCCACATAAGATACTATGCACTAAAGACCCCAGTGGGCGATTTTGGCAAGTCAAACAAAAGGCAGAATTCTTTGAAAGATCGCCAGCACCAATCGGTTTTAATACTGTAACAGATGATGACATTCCATTTTAGAGTGAGAACTTGATATGTACTATGTAGATACTGGACTGTACGAGTTACCGACATTAATGGTTTTACGCTGGCGTAGTCCGACCTATGAAGAATTTTGTGTGATGTGGCGCTGGCAAATAAAAACAACAAGTTTCGCCTAGCCCGAGAAATGATTACCATCAATGGTGTGAGCTTTCCAAAACCTGAAGTAGGAGAATAAAAAAATGACTGATAAACCAAGAGATAAACCACTGGTTGCTGGTGGACTATCCAAAGCCAAAGATATTTTGCCTCTATTGCCGTTCGGACGCACGACCTTGTGGCGAAAATGCAAAGATGGCAAATTTCCAGAACCACAACGAATAAATGCAAGCGTCACGGTGTGGAAGAATGATGAAGTTAATGCATGGCTGGAAAACCCAATGCAATGGCAAGCAGAATAAAATGACAAAAAATGGTGTGGATATGATACTATATCCACACCATTTTTTTATTGTTATATGCCAAATTATCGTTTCTCTCAAATGCACCCTATCTTGTACCCTATGATTATTTTATTTATATAAAATATAATAAAATCAATAACTTAAATTATAAATTTAAATCCGACCACTGGTACCAATTCAGCGTTCATAAAAGCTCGCTAAAATAAAACAACCCTTGAAAACATGAGCTTTCAAGGGTTGTTTTTTTGTATCATTTCACTGCGTAAAAATCACTTATATTACCTTAACGCCACTCCATCTCACATATTACCAATCCTATTTATCACAAAGAATATACTTGGTTTATTTTAATTGGTTCTACAATGGTGCGTTTTGTCATAAAAAAACACCCCAAGGGTTAAAAACCGAGCATCTAACTTTTGGGGTGCAGGTCATATTGTGATGGGGTTTTTATCGGAATGGACTATCAAATGTTCGCCTAGATGGATTTAACATTAAGCTGAAAAATCTGCCAAACTTTTTGGCTAAAATACCGGGTAACTGGATGGTTTTCATGATTTTTACCCAATAAAAAACCGCTCATCAGACGATAAGCGGTTGAGTTGAAACAAAAAAGCCAAGATTTATCTTGGCTTTTTTGTAGGATACCCTATAATATGTTTTATCAAGACAAGGTGTTGCAACACCGAGTCTTGATAGGTTACCGCCACCGACCTAAGTCAAGTGGTGGCTATCCTAGGAGATGAACGATGAAAATGTTCAAAATCGCAATCGTTTTAATCTTAGTATTATTCAGCACATCTGATTGGTAATACTAAGTCCAGCCAAAAGGCTTGAGCTGGGTGGTGCAAGCACCCAGTTTCTCCTAAAACTTGTGATTATCTTAGCAATACTTTAAAGGGTTGTCAAATGCCAAAAACTATATCAAACCCAAAGACACGCCACCAAATCAACGAAGACAGCATGGCACACCGTGGCATTGTCAATAAAGCCTTTAAACTGCATGAAGATACGGTGGCGCTGGTCAAGGATTTGTCTAAACAAACAGGCAAATCACAAGCCCAAATCGTAACTGAAGCATTGCAGATGTATGCCAATCAAAACATCGTAGATGCCTAACCACCAAAACCATCTGTCTTTGTCAGCTGTCGCCATAAATCTCACAAGTGCTTAATCTGCCGTGTGGACAAGGTTTTATTGAGAAATTTTCTGTCGGCTTTGATGGCATATCTGCCACTCCCACTATTACGACTTATTCTTTAAGACTTATGATATTTTGGGTTGTGGTTGGTTGATTTTCTTGTTTACCACTCATCATTTGATGTGCCATCTTAATTGCTTGAACCAAACTACTGCTACTTGCTCTGCCAGTTCCCGCCAAGTCCAAAGCAGTACCATGATCTACCGAAGTGCGTACATAAGGCAATCCTAGCGTGATATTAACCGTATCTCCAAAACCATGTGATTTTAAAGGAGCCAACCCTTGATCATGATACATGGCGATGATGGCATCTGCCTGAGACAGATATTTGTCAGTAAATAGCGTATCAGCAGGCATGGCAAGACTGATGTCCACACCCTTATCACGAAATGCTTGCAAAACTGGATTGATGATACAAATCTCTTCATCACCAAGATGACCGCCCTCGCCTGCATGGGGATTAAGACCACACACTAGAATTTTTGGGTGCTTTATACCAAATTGTTCACGCATTGCCCACTCGGTAATGGCGACCGTCTGTTGCACCTCGATGGTCGTGATGGCATCAGCAACCATTCTCAAAGGAATGTGGGTGGTAACAAGTGCCACACGCATTTTGGCATTAGCTAGCATCATCACTACCTTATCACAACCTGCCTTTTGCATAAAATACTCAGTATGCCCACAAAACATCTGCCCATCATCTAGATGAATACCGGCATCTATCATAACCGACTTTTGAATGGGTGCAGTAACAATCGCCCCAACCACGCCGACAGATGCCAAATTATGTGCCAATCTAAGCTGTCTTTCAACCATGTAGGCGTTTTGCACATTTAACTTTCCAGAGATGACAGCATCATTGCAAGGCGTATGAATAATATATACACAATCAGCTAGGAATTGGTTGGTATCAAAAACTTCCTGCTCATCAATCACCCTAAATATCGGCATTTCATCAATCAAACCAACCACTTTTAGTTCAGACATTCTTTGAAAAAAAGCGGTCACGTCTGCCGTGATAACAATCGGCATAGATAGCTCATCACGATGGTGGCACAAGACATCGATGACAATATCCATGCCAATACCTGCAGGCTCGCCTGTGGTAATAAGTAGGGGTTTGCTTGCTGTAGGCATGGCGTCATTCATGATGATTTTCTCTTATCCAATCTTAGATTTTGGTGAATAAATTTCGTACTTAATTTAGTATTTATTATATCGCTTTTGTGCTAAAATTTGTGTCTAAATTTTAGCAATCATATTAAAAAAAGAACACTTATTCATGACAACCAGCACCAAAAAAACCAATAAAGAAACTCATGATAGTAGCGATGACTTATTAAGCCTTCAACCGCCTCATAGTATTGAGATTGAGCGAGCTTTGCTTGCTTCACTCATGAGTATTGATGAATCCTTTGAAAAGATTGATAGCATCATTACCGATGATGATTTTTATGGCGAACGGCATAAACATATTTTTCGGGCAATCACACATCTATCAAGGGTAAATCAGCCTTATGATAGCCTGATGGTTTATGACTATCTCAACGCCCAAAATCTTTTAAATGCTGCAGGCGGTGAAGACTATCTCATGCAGATTAACCAAAGTAGAGGAACGCTATTTAATCTGGTGCCGTATGCCGAACGAGTGCGTGAGTTTTCGGTGTATCGTCAGCTCATTAAATCCGCCAACAATATGCTAAATCTCGCCTACCACCCAAAAAAACAAACAGTAAGCGATATCCTAGATACGGTCGAAGCGGATATTTTTCGCATCAACGAAAACTACACCAGCGGTGTGGGCAAGCAGGGAGTACAAAACATTACCGACATTCTAATGAATGTTACCAATCAGCTGGCTGAACTAAAGGCAAGAGATGGCTCAATGATTGGTCTTGCCACGCCATTTGAAGAGCTAAATAACAAAACACAAGGGCTACAAAAAGGCGATATGATTGTTGTGGCAGCTCGCCCATCAATGGGTAAGACGACTTTTGCGATGAATTTGGCAGAATCAGTACTCATGCAGGGATTGCCTGTGGTGGTATTTTCTATGGAGATGCCTGCTGAATCCATCGTTACTCGTATGTTGTCATCACTGGGGCAAATCAACCAAACCAATCTGCGTTCTGGTAACATGAGTGAACACGAATGGGCGGCATTATCCACCGCCATTACCATGATTCAAGATAAGCACCTATATGTAGATGCTCGCAACAATCTACCGCCAACTGAGATTCGCTCCACCTGCCGCCGTATCGCCAAAAACCACGAAAGCGGTCTGGGTATGGTCATCATTGACTACTTGCAACTTATGAAAATACCTGGCATGGAGAATAACCGTGTTGGTGAAATTGGTGAAATCAGTCGTAGCATCAAAGCACTGGCTCGTGAAATGAACTGCCCTGTCGTTGCTTTATCACAGCTGAACCGAAGTCTTGAACAGCGACCCAACAAACGCCCTGTCATGTCCGATTTGCGTGAATCTGGTGCCATTGAGCAAGATGCCGACCTGATCATGTTCATCTACCGTGATGAGGTGTATAATAAAGACAAGGCGGATAATAAAGGTTTTGCAGAGATTATTATTGGTAAACAGCGTAATGGACCGATTGGCACTGTGCCATTACGCTTTGAAGGGCAATTCACTCGCTTTACCAACTTTATCGAAGGCTATGGTATGCCTGAAGATTATGAAGAAGAGATGTAATTTATCATCAACCACCCAATAACATTCAATCAACATACCCATAGGCGATACTCAGCAATGCGAAACACCACCTTGACCATCAACCAAAATGCTTTAGCACACAATCTATCCACCATCAAAAACAGCCTAAATGCCAACCACCCCGCCAAAGTTATGGCAATGGTCAAGGCAAATGCCTATGGGCATGGCATTGCTTACGCTCTGGCAGGATTAAAAGATGCCGATGCCTTTGGCGTGGCGTGCATGAGTGAAGCCCTAGAGGTTAAAAAAGTCTGTGATATTTTAGGTATCAGACGACCAATTGTTCTCATTGAAGGTGTATTTGACGAAAACGAATGGCTAATCGCTTTAGAGCAAGGCTTTGGCTGTGTTATTCATAGTCAAGCACAGCTTGATTTTGCCATCAAATATCCCGCCTGCAACAACAGCTTTACTCGCACCATTTGGTTAAAATACAATACCGGCATGAACCGCTTAGGCTTTGATAAAGATGAGACAATAAAAGCTGCCAACACCCTATACAATATGGGCTATAAGCTCATATTGACCAGTCATTTTGCCTGTGCTGACGAAACAGATAGCCCCATCACCGCCAAACAAATTGCTCGTTTTAATGTGCTACTTGAGCAACTGCGAAGCAGTGTTGGTAGCGATATTCAAGCATCATTATGTAATTCAGCCGGAATTTTAAATCATCCTAACGAGCATCATGACTGGGTGCGTACAGGCATTGCCTTATATGGTGCTAGCCCCTTTAGCCATATTACACACCGCACGCTTGAACTTAAACCTGCGATGATATTTAGTTCGCACATCATGGCGGTGCAGTCTGTAGATACAGGTGAATCGGTAAGCTATGGGGCTTTATGGCAAACAAACAAACCAAGCCGTATTGGTATCGTCAGCTGTGGCTACGGCGATGGCTACCCCAGAGTCATCAAGAATGCATCTGTTGGTGTTAGTATCGATGGTAAAATCACACTTGCACCGATAGTTGGGCGTATAACGATGGATATCATGATGATAGATATCACCGAAATAGCCTGCGATGTCGGCACGCCTGTCATTTTGTGGGGAGGTGATGACGCCCCAAGTATTGACGAGGTCGCTGCCAATGCAGGGACAATTGGCTATGAGATAATGTGTCGCACCACCACAAGACCGATACGCAAAGTTGTCATTTAATCCCCATATGGGATACCAATCACTTGGTTCAAGTTGTAAAAACCACTAGCCATTTAAAATAAGCTTTGATATACTCAAATTTTTTCCTAATAAAGCAAAGGAATATTCATGAGTGTTCGTCATTTTCTTACTCTATTTGACCTATCCAAACAAGAGCTTCGCACAGTCATCAATCGTGCCAGCGAACTTCGCAAAATGCAACATGCAGGCGAGGTTTATCGCCCTTTTGTTGGGCGTACACTTGCCATGATTTTTGAGAAATCTAGCACTCGCACTCGTGTATCTTTTGAGACAGGCATGGGGCAATTTGGTGGTCAGGCTCTATTTTTATCACCTAATGATACTCAGCTGGGGCGTGGTGAACCCATTGAAGATTCTGCTCGTGTGATTAGCTCCATGACCGATATTGTCATGATTCGCACCTTTGCCCATGAGCGTGTACAGACCTTTGCCAAGCATTCATCTGTGCCTGTCATCAACGCCTTGACCGATGATTACCACCCCTGCCAACTACTTGCCGATATGCAGACTTTTTTTGAACATAAAGGCGATATCAAAGGCAAAACCGTAACATGGGTCGGCGATGGCAACAATATGTGCAATTCATACATTCTAGCCGCCGAGCAGTTTGACTTTCATCTAAATATTGCCACACCAAAGGGCTATGAACCAAATAGCGAACTTACCACCAAATACAGCCATCGCTTAACCTTGACCAATAGCGTTGCTGATGCTGTCAAAGGCTCACACCTTGTGGTTACAGATGTGTGGGCAAGTATGGGACAAGAGGCTGAACAAAAAAAGCGTGAACAAGACTTTGCAGGATTTCAAATCACCCCTAAGTTGCTAGATACTGCTGATAAGGAGGTATTATTCATGCACTGCCTACCCGCTCATCGTGGCGAAGAGATCAGTCATGACCTATTAGATGATGCTCGTTCGGTGGTATGGGACGAAGCTGAAAACCGCCTACACGCCCAAAAAGCACTCATGGAATTTTTATTAAAAGACAAAATTAAGCTTGATTAACCCCAAAAAAGACGCATCACCACCATGATGCGTCTTTTGGATGACGGCATTAACGGCCTTACCAATCTACAAAACAATACCCATACAATTTTTATAACATTAGCCAATATTCACCAAAAGCAAACAACCCAACACGATGATTTTTATTATATTTAAGCTAGCTTTTCATTATTTACCAATCTACTATCTGCCAATCTATTATTCATCAATTCATCGTCATTCATTCAGACTTATCAAAAATGAACTCCAAAGGAGCAACTCATGACCACTTTGTCCACAATCACTCGTCTTAGCATCGCATTAAGTTTGGGGATAATGGGTAGTCTTGCAACATTTAGCCATGCCCATGATAACCAAGCCTATAACCGCATCAGCTTTCAGGTGGAAGCACAAGAAGAGGTTGCTAATGACGAAATTCAAGCAAGGCTAGCCAAAACCGCCCAAGCCAAAACCACCAAAGAAATCGCCAAAATCTTAAACAAAACCATGAACGATGCCCTAGCCATCGCCAAAAAATACCCCAATGTCAGCATAAAAACAGAAAGTCAAAGCACCTATCCAAATTATGATAAAAACAACACCATCACAGGCTTTACTGGCAATGTATCAATACAATTAAAAAGCCAAAACTTTGAGGAAGTCGGTCAGCTCATCAGTGATTTGCAGTCCATCATGATGGTTAATGATGTATCTTTTAGTGTCTCAAAGAATACACAAAATAACATCAAAAAACGTCTCACCCTAAATGCCACCAAGAACTTTTTGGAGCAAGCACAAACCATCAGCCTTGCCTTTGGAGCAACTGATTACAAAATCGTTTCAGTGCAGTTAGATGGGGCAAATCATCGTCATGTATACCCGATGGCTGCAATGTCAATGGCAAAAAACACCAACGATGGCATCAAAGCTAATTTTGAAAGTGGCACCACCACGCTTATCTATCAAGCAAGCGGTACGATTGAACTGGTAAATCAATCATTAGCCAAGTAAGCTGCCAAATACAACAGTCAGCGGTGCGTAACCACTCGTAATTTGACTTTTAAGACTCATTATTTTATGTTATGATGAGTGTGTTTTACTTTTGAAATAAATATTTTAATTTAAAATTTTAAATCGGACATACCAATGGCTAACAAAAAACCATTATTTATTAGCACTTTATTGTCTCTTTATCTAGGTCTTGCAAGCACTGCTTATGCCAATGAAACCAGTGCAGAAGATGATATTGTTACAGGTGAAGCGGTAGAATTTGCTGATACTGACACCAGTGCCATCAAAAGCATTGAGCAAGATGGCAAACGAATAACAACAGTCAATTTATCAGATTACGCCAAGACGGTCAATCAGTCCACTTGGTCGCCTAACATGAAAGTCAATACCGCCATGACGGTAAAGCTACAAGTGCTACTTGACTGGAATCACGCATCGCCTGGTCCGATTGATGGCGGTTGGGGCATGAACAGCAAAAAAGCCTTGATTAATTTCCAAAAAATCAAAGACCTAAGACCAACAGGAAAGATGGACGAGGCAACTTGGGCGGCATTGATTGAAGATATTGACCCAAATCAACCTGTACTTGTCTCATACACCATCACCGCCGATGATGTCAAAGGCTCATATAAAGCACTACCAAGCAGTGCCGAATCACGCTCCAAATTAAAAGCCTTGAACTACGAAAATATTCAAGAGATGTTGGGCGAACGCTTCCATATGTCTGTTAATTATCTTGAAAAACTCAACCCAAATAAAAACTTCGTTGAAGGCGAGACCATCACCGTTATCAACACAGGAAAACCTTTCTCTGGTCGCATCACTCGTGTAATAGCCGATCGGACAGACAAAATCCTATATGCCTATGATGGCGATAAACTGGTGGCAACCTACCCAACTACCGTTGGCGGTGTCGCTACTTCCACGCCAGGGGGTAAATACAAAGTAGTCAATAAAGTTAAAATGCCACACTACAAAGCCACTGTCAATCGTGAAAGCGAGACCAACAAAAAAACTTTCATTTTACCGCCAGGACCAAACAGCCCTGTTGGTGTGGTATGGCTTGGTCTAAACAAACCAAGCTATGGCATTCATGGCTCACCGGTGCCTGAGGGTATCAGTCGCCAATCATCTTTAGGCTGTGTGCGTCTGACCAACTGGGATGTACTTGAACTATATGCCAATATTCAAAACGGTGCATCGGTTGAGATTCGCTAATCTGGTAGCCACCCATCAAGAAAATCAGACCCATAATTTAATTAGCCAAAAGTCCACTACTTTTGGCTAATTTATTGGTTTTTCCAATGTCAAACAACGCCCTTTTACATTTATGCACATTATTTAAACATTACTCATGACTTTTATTGATGACATTCTTATGATAATGATATAATAATGCACATATAAGTGATATCAATCACCATCTCAAATCATTGTATAATAAAATCTACCCTTTCATACCATTTTATAAGGACAAAGCATGTTCCAATTCACCCACTCTCAAAGTCATTTGCGTGATGCCATTACCAATGCCTATCGACTTGATGAACAAGTAGCTGTACAAAATCTAGCTTCAACATTGCAGTTATCCCAAAGTCAAAAAACCGAAATCAGCGAACTATCTCATCGCCTCATCACTCAAGTGCGTGCTGACCGCAGTAAATCGTCAGGTGTGGATGCACTCATGCACGAATTTTCTTTGTCAAGCGAAGAAGGTATTGCTTTAATGTGCCTTGCCGAAGCCCTACTTCGCATCCCCGACAACGCCACTCGTGATAAGCTCATTCGTGATAAGTTGGCTGATGGCGACTGGAAGAGCCATGTTGGTAATAGCCCTTCTATGTTTGTTAATGCTGCTGCTTGGGGCTTGGTATTAACAGGCAAATTAACCACCGATGTTAACGAAAAATCACTAGGCTCTGCCCTAACTCGTGTTATCCAAAAAGGTGGCGAACCATTCATTCGTGGCGGCGTCAACTACGCCATGAAAATGCTTGGCAAACAGTTTGTTACAGGTCAAACCATTGATGAAGCCCTAAGAAACGGTAAAGAGCGTGAAAAACTAGGCTATCGCTTCAGCTTTGATATGCTAGGGGAAGCTGCGATGACTGCTGCTGATGCAGACCGTTATTATAATGACTATGTTACCGCCATTCATGCCATTGGTAAAGACGCCAAAGGTCGTGGTATCTATGATGGCAATGGCATCTCTGTGAAGCTCTCTGCCATTCACCCCCGCTATTTTCGTGCCCAACATGAACGAGTGATGACTGAGCTGTTGCCACGCTTAAAAGCACTATTCATGCTTGCTAAAGAATACAACATCGGTCTAAACATTGATGCAGAAGAAGCCAATCGTTTGGAACTATCACTTGATTTGATGGAAAAGTTGGTATCAGACCCTGATTTGGCAGGCTTTAACGGCATTGGTTTTGTGGTACAGGCTTATCAAAAACGCTGTCCTTATGTGATTGATTATCTGATTGATCTTGCTCGTCGCAACAACCAGCGTCTCATGATTCGTCTAGTAAAAGGTGCGTATTGGGATAGCGAAATCAAATGGGCTCAAGTTGATGGTCTGGACGGTTACCCTGTCTATACACGCAAAGTTCATACCGATATCTCATATCTAGCTTGTGCCCAAAAACTACTGAATGCACAAGATGCCATTTTCCCACAATTTGCTACGCACAACGCCCAAAGCCTTGCCACCATCTATAAGATGGGCGAAGGAAAAGATTTTGAATTCCAATGCCTACATGGCATGGGCGAGACTCTCTATGACCAAGTTGTCGGTGAACAAAATTTAGGTCGCCGTGTACGCATCTATGCTCCTGTTGGCACACATAAAACCCTGCTTGCTTATCTGGTGCGTCGCTTGCTTGAAAATGGTGCAAACTCGTCATTTGTCAACCGCATTGTTGATGAAAAAGTTAGCATTGATGAACTAACCATCTCGCCTTTAGATGAGATTGATGTCAATCATATCACCAGTAACCCATTAACACCAAAACCACGCCACATCTATGGCAACCGCCTAAATTCGTACGGCATCGACCTAAGCAATGAGCATGTGCTTGCCCAATTAGAAGCCGATATGAATGAGGCACTGGGTATTGATTTTAACATTCAATCCATCGTTAGCGTTAATGTAGAACACCAAGCTCCGCATCAGGTAATCAACCCTGCCAATCATGCTGACATTGTTGGACATGTCTCGTTTTTAGAATCTGCTTCTGTGTCAGAGGTCATCTCTGTTGCTATTGATGCCCAAAATAGCTGGCAATCAACCCCACCAACAGTGCGTGCAAATATCTTGCGTCGCTTTGCTGATATGTTAGAGTCGCCAAAATACATGGCACTGCTGATGATGGTTGCCGTGCGTGAAGCAGGCAAAACCTTGCTAAATGCCATTGCTGAGGTGCGTGAAGCGGTTGATTTTTGTCGTTATTATGCCGATGAAGCCGAACGCCTAAACCTAAATAGTCCTGTTGGCACAATGGTGGCAATCAGCCCTTGGAATTTTCCGCTTGCCATCTTTGTTGGTGAGGTGGTGTCAGCCCTAGCGGCAGGCAATACGGTTGTTGCTAAGCCTGCCGAACAGACCTCCCTTATCGCCCATCTGGCAGTAACTTGGTTACACGAAGCAGGCGTACCACAAGATGCCTTGCAATTGGTCTTGGGTGCAGGCGACATAGGGGCAGCATTGACCACAGACAGTCGCATTGATGGCGTGATTTTCACAGGCTCCACCGATGTTGCCAAACGCATTAACCACACCTTAGCACAGCGAGATGACAACCCCACTCTCATCGCTGAGACAGGTGGCATGAATGCCATGATTGTTGATAGTACCGCCCTACCTGAGCAAGTATGCACCGATGTATTGGCATCTGCATTTGACTCAGCGGGTCAGCGTTGTTCAGCACTTCGCATCTTGTGCATCCAAGAAGATGTAGCCGACCATATGATTGAGATGATTAAGGGGGCAATGGATGAACTGATAGTGAACAATCCTGCCTATCTATCTACCGATGTAGGCCCTGTGATTGATGCTGAAGCACAAGAAAACCTATTCAACCACATCAATACCTTAAAACAAATCGCTCCATTTCATGAAGTGAAAATCCGCTCAACAGATGTGGGTACTTTTGTTACCCCTATCATGTTTGAACTACAAAATTTATCACAACTTAAAAAGGAAGTTTTTGGACCTGTACTACATGTGGTTCGCTTTGATGCTCATGAGTTAGACGACTTGATTGACAGCATCAACAAAAAAGGCTTTGCCTTAACACATGGTATCCATAGCCGTATTGATAGCACCATTGAGAGTATCGCCGACCGTATCGAAGCAGGCAATGTATATATCAACCGCAACATCGTTGGTGCAGTTGTGGGCGTACAACCCTTTGGTGGTCATGGGATGAGTGGCACAGGGCCAAAAGCAGGTGGTCCATTCTACCTACAGCGTCTAAGCTGTCTTAGTACTTGGTCTGTCCCAGCGGTTGATTTTCCTGCAACGGTCAATGAAATCGCCATCAATCAAATAATAACAGCCGCCAAAACATCAGGCTTAATCACCGATGCCACACAGCTAGAAACAGCGGCAAATATTGCACGCACTTCGGCACTAAACGGTGCATACATTAACCTACCAGGGCCAACAGGTGAATGCAACACCCTATCGTGGCGTGCACCACATGCTGTTACGCTCTACGGTGGCAATGCCATTGATGCGGTTAAAACTTTGATGGTTTTAGCAACCAACAATATACACACCCACATTACGCCAGAACATGAACTCTCTACTCATGCAGAACATTTTGGCAGCCTGCTTAGCGTCATAGAATCCGCTGGTGCTGATACCAATGATATCATCATCGCTCTCACAGAAATGCCAAGCGATGAACGGGTAAGATTGGCAACGCTAGATGGTGCAATTCGCCGTGTGATTGATGCCAAAGACGGTCTTGATGTAGCACGCCTGTATCATGAAATCAGCCAAAGCTACAACACCACCGCAGCAGGCGGTAACGCCAGCTTAATGGCAAGTGCCTAACCTAACAGCCTAAATAATACGCATCCCAGTGGTGCGTATTATTTTATAAAACCAATCAAAATTAATATAATATTTTAAAATTTAAAATAAAAAAAATTTTTAGCCTATTGACAAATCTGCACCCCTTATCAGATTTAGCATACAGAACCATCATAAATTTTTCCTCCAAGTCATTCATAAAATCAAAAAAAAAACAAGCTAGCATTTTTATTTTTTTTAGGATATATTGTGCCACATTAAAAGATATACGCCTAGATGTAGTGATGACAGCTTAACCCCCTCATCAACAAAACCGCCATTTTTATGCCTTTAACTGCTTGAAAAGCAATACTTTTTAACAGCATGGTCATGATGGCATTAAATCTTTGATTGCAGTTTTTTTCCGCAACTTTTAATAAAATATGGAACATGCCCATGGTACACATCGATAAAATTAAAGTTACGAAACGAGATGGACGATTAGAGCCCATTGATTTAGAAAAAATCCACAAAGTCATCACTTGGGCAGCCGAAGGTCTAAGCAATGTTTCGGTTTCACAAGTTGAACTAAAATCTCATATCCAGTTCTATGATGGCATTCGTACCAAAGATATTCACGAAACCATCATCAAAGCAGCGGCCGACCTAATCTCAGCAGAAACGCCTAATTATCAGTATCTAGCAGCACGCTTAGCCACTTTTCATCTGCGTAAGATTGCCTATGGTCAGTACCAGCCACCACACCTATACGACCATGTTGTCAAACTAACCAATAGCGGTAAATACGATAAGCACATTTTGGCAGACTACTCCAAAGATGAATTTGACAAACTTGGTAGCTACATTGACCATGACCGAGACATGAACCTTGCTTATGCGGCAGTTGAGCAAATGATGGGTAAATATCTGGTACAAGACCGAGTTACCAAGCAAGTCTATGAAAGCCCACAATTCCTATATATGCTCGTAGGTATGTGCTTGTTTGCAGGTTATGATAAGAGCGAGCGACTTGACTATGTCAAGCGTTTTTATGATGCCACTTCTAATTTTTATATTTCATTGCCAACCCCTATCATGGCAGGCGTTCGCACACCAACACGCCAATTTAGCTCATGCGTGCTGATTGAATGTGCAGACAACCTAGACAGCATCAACGCCACCACTTCTGCCATCGTCCGTTATGTCTCACAGCGTGCAGGCATCGGAATTAATGCAGGAGCAATCCGTGCCTTAGGCTCACCCATTCGTGGCGGTGAAGCCCAACATACTGGCTGTATTCCATTTTTCAAGATGTTCCAAGCTGCGGTCAAATCCTGCTCACAAGGTGGCGTTCGTGGCGGTGCAGCAACTTTATTTTACCCAATGTGGCACCTAGAGATAGAAAACCTACTCGTCCTAAAAAACAACCGTGGCGTTGAGGATAACCGTGTCCGCCATATGGACTATGGTGTACAAATAAACAAAACGCTGTACGCTCGCCTAATCCAAAATAAAAACATCACGCTGTTTTCGCCATCAGATGTACCTGGTCTATATGAAGCTTTCTTTGCCAATCAAGCAGAATTTGAACGCTTGTACACGCAATATGAGGCAGATGACAATGTCAGAAAACGCACCATCTCCGCACGAGAGCTATTTAGCCTTATGCTACAAGAGCGTGCCAGTACAGGTCGTATCTATATTCAAAATGTTGACCACTGCAATACACACAGCCCGTTTGACCCAAGCATTGCACCGATTCGCCAGTCTAACCTGTGCATGGAGATTGCCCTACCGACCAAGCCTCTTGATAATATCAATGATGAAAATGGCGAGATTGCCCTATGCACTTTATCAGCCATTAATCTAGGCAAAATTAATGAAATCTCAGATATTGAAGAGCCGGCCGAGCTGATTGTGCGTGCTCTTGATGCTTTGCTTGACTATCAAGACTATCCTGTTGCCGCCGCCAAAAAAGGCAGTCTAAACCGCCGTACACTTGGTGTTGGCGTAATTAACTACGCCTATTATCTCACCAAAAATGGCACTCGCTATTCAGATGTTGCAGCATTATCCTTGACTCACCGCACCTTTGAAGCATTGCAATATTATCTATTAAAGGCATCTAACAAGCTCGCTAAAGAACAAGGTGCCTGCCCTTGGTTTGATCAGACGACTTATAGTAAGGGCATCTTGCCGATAGATACCTATAAAGCCGACTTGAACAGCATCTGTCCAGAACCGTTGCAATTTGACTGGGAATCTTTGCGTGCCGACATCAAAACATACGGACTGCGTAATTCAACACTCAGTGCCCTTATGCCATCTGAAACCAGCTCCCAAA
The DNA here is from genome assembly GCF_030177935.1 of Moraxella haemolytica. NCBI lineage: Bacteria > Pseudomonadati > Pseudomonadota > Gammaproteobacteria > Moraxellales > Moraxellaceae > Moraxella > Moraxella haemolytica. Next base: position 813,640 of record NZ_CP089974.1, on the reverse strand, counting down.
TCGCTAATGCCACTAATGGTATTGAGCCTCCTCGTGGATTGGTATCTGTTAAACAGTCTAAAGACGGTATTTTAAAACAGGTTGTGCCTGATATTGAAAAACTTGCCAAACAGTACGAGTTGCTTTGGCAGATGCCTGATAACAATGGCTATCTACGCCTTGTAGGTATCATGCAAAAATTCATCGATCAGTCCATCTCCGCCAACACCAATTATGACCCATCAAAATTTGAAGGCAATAAAGTCCCCATGAAGGTGTTGATTCAAGATTTGCTAACCGCTTATAAATTTGGCGTTAAGACACTGTATTATCATAATACTCGTGATGGTGCTGACGACAGTCAAGGCGACATTGATGATGGCTGTACCTCTGGTACTTGCAAAATCTAACATGGTTACCAATCCAAGCTAGCTTTATATACCATTTAGATTTTTCCCTAAAGATATGCTATAATTTCATCAATAAAAACACGATTGATGGATAAATTTTTTAAAATTTACTGACATCACTTATCATAAAATTTTAATTAGGAAAATATCATGAACATTCAAGCACTCATGCAACAAGCCCAAGCCATGCAAAAGCAGGTAGAAAAGAATGTTGAAGCTGCCAAAGCTAGCCTTGCTACCAAAGAAGTACATAGCGAATCAGGTAATGGCTTGGTAAAAGTTACCATGACAGGTCGCCATGTGGTCAAACGCATCAGTCTTGACCCAAGTCTTATGGACGATGATCCTGACATGATTGAAGATTTGGTAGCAGCTGCCATTAATGATGCCGTTCGCCAAGCCGATGAGCTGTCTGAAGAGGTCATGGCAAGTGCAACTACTGGCATGGGTTTACCTAAGGGCATGCAAGGTCTGTTTGGCTAATTGATCATGCTAACCCCAAAATTTGACCATCTTATCAAAGAGCTACAACATTTGCCCGGTGTTGGACAAAAGACCGCTCAACGCATGGCTCTACATCTGCTATCCAAAAAACGCTTGCAAGGCATTAGTTTATCACAAGCCTTAGGTGTCGCCATGAATGAGATTATCGAGTGTCGCCAATGCCACTCTTACAGCGATGAAGAGATATGCCCCATCTGTAGCGATGTACGCCGTGATGATGGTCTGTTGTGCGTCGTAGAAAGTGCTGCTGATGTGGTGGCAATTGAACAAAGCGGTGCTTATCGTGGCAAATATTTTGTATTGGGTGGTCATTTATCGCCAATTGACGGTATTAACGCTGATGATCTAAACATTGACCAGCTTATTTTCCGCCTAAAACAAGAACCCATCAAAGAGTTAATTTTGGCGACCGGAGCCACAGTAGAAGGACAAACCACCGCCTTTTTTATCACCGATGCCACTCGCCCCCATGTTGAAACAATCACCCGACTGGCACAAGGCATTCCAATGGGTGGTGAACTAGAATATGTGGATAGCTTAACCTTGCATCAAGCTCTACAAAACCGTGCTTTTATCTAAAAAACATGACTACAACACCCTCAAATAGCGACACACGCTTTGGCTTTTTTCGTGCTGATCATATAAAAGATCAAAATCATAACCTGCCCGTCTCATGGGTACACAACGAAGATGAGCTTTACGCATTGATTGATGAAATCGATGAGGTGGATGTGGTCGCCTTAGACACCGAATTCATCAAACGCACCACCTATTACCCCATTTTAGCACTCGTACAGGTCAATACTGGGCGTGGCATCTATTTGGTTGACGCACCTAGATTGGATTTAACTGAATTTTGGCAAGCCTTGATAGAAGTACCGACGATGGTTTGGTATGCTTGCGGTGAAGATTTGGGTATTTTTTATCTATTGGCAAAAAACGCCCCTCTAACCAATATCTTTGATGTGCAGATTGGCGTTGCTTATTTGACAGGCAAATTACAAGCAGGCTACAGCCAGTCTGTCGCTGAAATTCTTGGCATTGAGATTGACAAAGGCGAGAGCCAATCTAATTGGCTGGTACGACCACTAAGTCAAGAACAAGAAAGCTATGCCGCCAATGATGTGCGTTATCTGTTGACACTTTATCAAAGCGTCAAACAAAAACTTGATGAAAATCAATTACTTGGTCATGTCATTGAAGACAGCAATGTTTATGCCAAAGAACTACATGATACCGCCCATATCAGCGATGAGATGCTGTATCTAGAATTTAGCTCTCCTGAATACAACCGCACTCAAATAGGTGTGCTACAATCTTTAGTGGCATGGCGTGAATCGCTGGCTCGCAACATTAACGAGCCAAGAACTTTCATTATTAGCAAACAAGCAATGCGTGAAATCATTGAAACGCTACCAGAAAGTATCAAGCAACTGGCACAAACCACCATCAATCGCCATGCATTGCGTAAGTATGGCGATGAGATTATCCACATCATTCGTACCGTAAAATCTCAACCACAAAAAACACTACCACCTCTACCACCACCTGTTTATCGTAGTAAGGAAAAAATCTTTAAGAAATCTCTTGATCAAGCCATCACTGATTACAGCCACACACATCACATTCCAGAAAATCTGCTTTTGCGTGGACGGTGGATTAGCGAGTTATTACTGATGGTGGCACATGACTTAAATGCCGAACATCTACCATTAGGCTTACAAGGCTATCGCAAAGATTGGATAATTGATACCGTTTTGCCTTTATTAAAGACTTATAAAGCCCAAATCACCACAGGACTTGGTATAAAATCTCAACCTTAGATTGACCGTCATGTTGAGATGGATATAACCTGCATGAAAAAATGACAAAGAATGAATAATAAAAAGGATAACTAAACCCTGCTCAAATACTCCTGCTGTATTTGTTTGGGCATTTTATCAATCAGTGATAATTTCATGTTCTTGTCATCACCATTCATCACCATCTCAATCAGTGGCAACCCATCAAATGGCAAATCATCAATCTTTTGAGTAAAATTTGCCAAATAATACGCCCCATCAACATCATTATCCGCCATCACACGATTATACACCGTCTGCCAAGCCAATTCACTTGCACTACCATGCTGAACAATCAAATGAATCGCTTTTAAAGCAGTGTTCGCATTTTCACACAAAGTTAAAATTTCTTCAGAAATCTGTTTGATTTTTTGCATTATTTTTTACTCATCAAGACCAACAATTCACTACTTTAGCAATGATTTTTTGACAATTATCCCAAGGTTATCAACAGCTTAATACAGTTAATTGATACAGTCAATCAATAAAAAAGGCTTTTGCTAGCGACAAAAACCTTTGATATCTTTTAATCACACTTCAGGGCTATGCTCTTCAATCAGTGGCTTTAACTCGCCTGCTTGATACATTTGTAAAATGATATCGCTACCACCAATGAGCTCGCCATTAACCCATAGCTGTGGAAAAGTAGGCCAATTAGCGATGATGGGCAAAGTAGTGCGAATTTCAGGGTTTTCTAGGATATTAACAAAGGCAAAAGGACGACCGATTTGGCTTAATACCTCCACCGCACGGGCAGAAAATCCACACTGTGGAAATTGTGGTGTGCCTTTCATATACAAAAGCACACTATGGTCTTTGATTTGGTTTTCAATCAGCTCTTTGATTTGAGGGTTGATGTCGGTCATGATTACTCCAAAATGAAACTGAATTTACCTGCATTGTATCATACATTGGTGGCGGTTTGGCAGATTTCAAGTACTCTGCCAAAATTTATCCGCCAAAAGCACATCGCTCATTAACACAGTTGCAAATTCATTATGTAGGTTTGCAAGGCTAATTTGATGCACAAGCTCACTATCATAGTGCTTACCATCAAAGCCCAGACGGTCAAAAGTCGCTGTAGCATCTGCCACCACAATCACATGAAAGCCCAGATTTCCTGCCATTCGTGTGGTGGTAGAAATACAATGATTGGTGGTTAAGCCAATAATGACAAGGTTGGTTATCGCACGACTTTTTAGTTGCTGTTCTAAATTTGTGCCAATAAAGGCAGAATTAACCGTTTTGCCAATAACCACTTCATCACCCATTGGGGCGGTTAGGGGCTTAAAGTCGTTGCCAATCTGGTTGGGTCTTAAAGGTGAGTTTGGTTCAGTAGAATTGTGCTGAATATGAAAAATGGGCATCTGATACGCACGCCACTTTGCCAATAAATCAAAACAAACTTGCTCACAATTTGGGTTGTTTCTATTGCCACCCCAATAGACATGGTCATCAAATCCTAATTGCAAATCAATCAATAAAAGAGCGGTATTTTTATCCAACATAAATCTCCTGTCAGAAATTAATAATAAAAAATTAGCAAGTAACCTTAAAAAGCACCCTAGTCATTTTAACACCAAAACCAACGATAAAAACCACACCTTTAAAAGTTACTACCCAAACGCCTCCGTGCCATCAAATCCCATGATTAAAACAACTACCCCATCTTTTGCAATAGCACCACACAACTTGCAAAAATCCCCTCGCCTCGCCCCAGATAGCCCATCTTTTCATTGGTGGTGGCTTTAATGCTAATGCAGTCCTCTTCTACTTTTAAAATATCAGCAATGCACTGACGCATCGCTTTGTTATGTGGGGAAAGTTTGGGCAGTTCACAAATCACTGTCATATCAGCATTGATCAGACTGTAGCCTTTTTCGGTTACTTTTTTATGAACCTCTTTTAATAACACCTTGCTATCCACCCCACAAAAGCGGTCATCTGTATCAGGAAAATGCATACCGATATCTCCTAAAGCCAACGCCCCAAGCATCGCATCCATGAGAGCGTGAAGCAGGACATCACCGTCCGAATGGGCTTTAATACCGTGCGTATGAGGAATTTTGATACCACCAAGCGTAACAAACTCACCATCTGTAAAAGCATGAACATCTAGTCCTTGACCGATTTTTATCATTGTTTTTCTCCTATAATTTGTTAAAATACCCTAATATTATAGCAAAATTTTATGGTTAATACATGATGATAACAAAGCCAAACACCACCCAAAAAGTCATCGTCGGAATGTCAGGCGGTGTGGACAGCTCAGCATCAGCCGCCCTACTACTTGAACAAGGCTATCAAGTAGAGGGGCTTTTTATGAAAAACTGGGAAGAAGACGATGGTACAGAATATTGCACTGCCTTGACTGATTTGGCAGATGCCCAAGCGGTGGCAGATAAGCTAGGCATACCATTGCATACTGCCAATTTTTCGGCAGAATATTGGGATAATGTTTTTGAGCATTTTTTGGAGGAGTATCGAGCAGGTCGCACGCCCAATCCTGATATCTTGTGCAACAAAGAAGTCAAATTCAAAGCGTTCTTAGACTACGCTTTAACACTGGGTGCAGACTATATTGCTACAGGGCATTATGTTCGCCGTTCACAAATCATGGACAATAAAGCACAGCTACTGCGTGGACTTGATGGCAACAAAGATCAAAGCTATTTTTTGTATGCGGTCGGTGGCGACAAAATCGCCAAAACCTTATTTCCAGTCGGTGAATTAGAAAAGCCACAAGTGCGAGCGATTGCCGAAAAATACAACCTAGCAACCGCCAAGAAAAAAGACAGTACAGGCATCTGCTTTATTGGCGAACGAAAATTCAAGGATTTTTTACAGACCTATCTGCCTGCCCAAAAAGGAGAAATCATCAGTGACGATGGCATAACACTTGGCACACACGATGGGTTGATGTATTACACCATTGGTCAGCGAGGAGGTATTGGCATTGGGGGTGTCTCTGGTCGTCCTGATGAGCCTTGGTTTGTACTGCAAAAAGACCTAAAGAACAATCGCTTGATTGTCGGTCAAGGGCATAATCACCCCCTACTACACTCAACCACTTTGACCGCCACAAAACTAGATTGGGTCATCAGTCCACCCAAAGACGGCTCAAAACTTACCGCCAAAACTCGCTATCGTCAGCCCGACCAAGCCTGCACCGTGTTTATTCAAGACGATACGCTCAAAGTGGTGTTTGATGAGCCACAACGAGCCGTTACGCTTGGGCAGTCGGTGGTTTTGTATGATGGCGATGTTTGCTTAGGTGGGGGCGTGATTGATTGGTGTGATGCACCGTGTTTGGTTTAGATTTAGTTTGTATTTGGTTTAAACAAAACTAAAATAAAAGACTGCCTACACCAATAGCCATTACAAAAATACAATGGCTATTTTTAGCATCTTTTTAATGGTATTTTAATAACAATTACTTCCCCGACTTAGTACGATTGCATTTTTGGCATAGCATTTGGCAATTATCAAAAGTGGTTTTACCCCCTTTTGCCCAAGGGATAATATGGTCGGCTTCCATTTTATCAATCGTAAAATACTCATTGCAAATTTTGCAAATACCCTTTTGGGCTTGATAGGCTTTTTGGCGATCTTTGTCGCCAAATGTCCGTAAATCTTGGCGTTTGGAGTGGGTTAAATTGGTAAACCAACACACATTGCCAAAATTAGCGTAATATTTACCATCATCGCCTTTTTTAATATTGTCTTTGGCTTGAATGAAAGTTGGTACGACAAATATTTTTACCGAATGATTTCCCAACCACAGCTTATTTTCTTTAATAAGAGGAAAAATCTCTTTATAAGTAATGGCGTTTTGATTACCGATTACCAAAAATTTTTTATCATACGCCATAAGCTGGGCGATATATTCACGAAACAAGCTAAATGGCGGATTGGTAACCACAATATCGGCTTGGCATAGCAATTTGCTACATTCTTTGCTTCTAAAATCCCCACCCAAATATACCGTGCCGTCTTTGGCTTTGCTGTCATTAAGACTGGTGATTTTGATGCCTTGGGTTTTTTGGGCAAGTCGCTTAATTTAATGATTTGATTGTCTGTCAAATTTAAATCATCAATGCTCGTGATTTCTATTTTGTGGGCTTTACGATAAGCGGGTAACTATCTTCAAATAACGATAACTGCGTGCCTGCAATGGGACTGGTGGCATAGCCTGTGGTGATGAGTTTTTTTAGCCCCAAGCGTTTAAAATTTAACAAAAAATACTGCAAAAAATTGCTCTCGTAGGGGTCATCGCAATTACAATAGACGATTTTGTCCTTAAAATGGTCTTTATAATGGCGTAGTTCGTTTTCTATGTCGGCAAGGCAGGTATAAAATCATCGTTTTTGGCACGCTTTGCGGCGTGTAGAGTGCTGTTACCGCCGTCTGTGGCGGTCGCTTTTTTAGCTTTGGTGGGCTTGCTTTGTGTGGTGTGCTTAGGCTTGGTGGGTGTAGGGTCTTGTTTGACGCCTGTTTTGGCTTCCAAAAAGGCTTTAGAGATGTGTTTGCTCATTGCACACCCCCAATAGGCGTGCAGGTAAAACTTAGGCTATGCTGTGTGCTGTGATTATATGCATCATTTACCCTGTGTCAAGTTCAATTTATGACATAGCATTATACAAAAATTTAGCCACCTACACAAGTAAACCAATTATCTACATATACCCAACGACTTGCAATCAAAATGCAACTGGTTAAAAACGACAAAATTTGTTATAATCCAAAATTTGCAATCTAATCATTCTCATCATTTTTTTAAGGATTTTAAAAGTGTCTCTCAATCAACTAACCGCCCTATCCCCCCTAGACGGTCGCTATGCGTCCAAATGCGATACCTTGCGTCCTTATCTGTCCGAATTTGGCTTAATGCACGCTCGTGTTACGGTTGAAGTACGCTGGTTACAAGCTCTAGCCAATCACCCAAAAGTCGGTGAAATTCAGCCTTTTTCTGCTGACACCAATGCCAAATTAGATGCCATTATTGATAATTTTTCTTTGGATAATGCCGAGCGAATTAAAGAAATAGAACGCACCACCAATCACGATGTCAAAGCGGTGGAATATTTTTTAAAAGAACAAATTGCTGATATTGATGAATTAAAAAATGCAGGCGAGTTTATTCATTTTGCTTGCACATCAGAAGATATTAACAATCTATCGCACGCCTTGATGCTAAAATCAGGTCGTGATATCTTAGTAGCGTCCATGCAAAAGATTATTGATGACATTGCAGATTTGGCGGATAAATATAGCCATGTGCCAATGCTGTCTCGCACGCACGGACAGACAGCCAGTCCGACAACGCTTGGCAAAGAAATGGCGAATGTCGCCTATCGTCTGCACCGCCAAATCAAGCAGTTTAAAGCGGTAGAACTGCTTGGCAAGATTAACGGTGCGGTAGGAAACTATAACGCTCATTTATCCGCCTATCCTAATATTGACTGGGCAAAACACAGCCAAAATTTTGTAGAAAGTTTGGGTTTGACATTCAATCCATATACCACACAGATTGAGCCGCATGATTATATGGCAGAATTATTTGATGGGTTACGCCGTTTTAATACCATTCTGATTGACTTTAACCGTGATGTGTGGGGCTATATCTCACTAGGCTATTTCAAACAAAAACTAAAAGAAGGTGAAGTAGGTAGCTCAACCATGCCCCACAAAGTCAATCCCATTGACTTTGAAAACAGCGAGGGCAACTTGGGTCTTGCTAATGCCATTCTTGCACACTTAGGCGAAAAACTACCCATCTCACGCTGGCAAAGAGACTTGACTGACAGCACGGTACTGCGTAATATGGGCACAGGTTTTGCTCAAAGTTTAATCGCCTTTGAAGCCTGCCTAAAAGGTATTGGTAAATTAGAACTTAACGAACAACGCCTAGCAGAAGACCTAGACAACGCCCAAGAAGTCTTGGCAGAGCCAATCCAAACAGTCATGCGTCGCTACAATGTAGAAAAGCCTTATGAGAAGCTAAAAGCTCTCACTCGTGGACAGGCGATGACAAGACAGATGATGACGGATTTTGTGAATGGCGATGAATTAAAAGCCGTACCAGAAACCGACCGCAAACGCTTAGCTAACCTAGTACCTGCAACCTATATCGGCAATGCTGATGAACAGGCGAAAAAATTAAAAGACCATTTAAAGTAATTGAAAAGTAATTGATTATTTAAAGTCATTGCCAATCAATCAAATTAAAAGGCAGTACTCGCACTGCCTTTTAATTTATAGCACCAACCAACTGCCGATGGCATATCAGTACCAATAAAATCAATAAGAAGCACCAAAATTTCATATCTAAACCAAGTGATGTCTTTGGCTTAGATTTTTTTTGGCTGCAAAGTTTAATCAGAAGTCTGATTTGAACCACCAGTCAAAGCACTGACCTTTTTGGTAACAATCACTGCAATGGGCAAGCTGATGAGTGCACCAATAACAACTGCACCCAAAATATAAGGCGTGCTATCAAAACCTGTAACAAAAGCAATAATCAACAAAATACCTACCGCAACAGTAAAGGCGATAGAAAACATGGCGGTGAGTAATGGAATGTTCATGATATACCCCTAAATAAATTATGGAATAAAACTACTGCGTTATTTATACATCTTTTTTGCATAAATGTTAAGTAGTTTTTAAAAAATCCCTAATTTTTTTGTGATATTACCATTTTTTATACTTAAACGAAAAAGTCGGGCAATTTAACGAAAATTTGCTTTTATTTGGGTTAGTTTATGCTAAAATTAACGATTTATGATTGCCTAAAGTTTCGTCTTACTTAAGCATCATCAACTTTTCACAAAAATGATTTAGCATCTTTAGCAAAAAGCACATCAGTGATGTGATTTTAAGGAATTTTTATGAGTCATCTTACTAAAACTCTACAGCTGCATGAAGTTCGTCAGGCATTCATTGATTTTTTTGCCAGCAAAAATCACACACCAGTCCCATCGTCAAGCCTAATCCCGCACAATGACCCCACCCTGCTATTCACCAATGCAGGTATGAATCAGTTTAAAGATACTTTTTTAGGGGTTGAAAAACGAGATTATCATCGTGCCGTCAGCTCACAAAAATGCGTGCGTGCAGGTGGTAAGCACAATGACCTTGATAATGTCGGTTACACCGCCCGCCATCACACTTTTTTTGAAATGCTGGGCAATTTTAGCTTTGGTGATTATTTCAAAAAAGATGCCATCAAGTTCGCTTGGGAATTTTTGACCTCAGAGCAATGGCTTGCCCTGCCCAAAGAACGCCTATATGTAACCGTGTATCACACTGATGATGAAGCCTTTGATATCTGGCATCAAGAAGTGGGGCTTGCCCCTGAACGCATCATTCGTATTGGCGATAAAGGCAAACAGTACGAATCAGATAATTTTTGGGCGATGGGCGATACTGGTCCTTGCGGTCCTTGTTCAGAGATTTTTTATGATTATGGGGACCATATTGAAGGTGGTTTGCCTGGCACATCCGAAGAAGATGGCGATCGCTATGTAGAGGTATGGAACTGCGTATTCATGCAATTTAATCGCCAAAAAGATGGCACTTTAGAGCCATTGCCAAAGCCATCGGTTGATACAGGCATGGGACTTGAGCGAATCAGCTCAGTCATACAAGGCAAATATGGCAACTACGAAGTTGATTTATTCGTCAATCTGATGGATGCAGCCGCTGCCATCATCGGTGTGGATAGCACCCATGAACCATCATTTAAAGTCATCGCCGACCACATTCGTGCGGTATCATTTCTTATTGCCGATGGCGTTCGTCCAAGCAATGAAGGTCGTGGCTATGTGTTGCGTCGTATCATTCGTCGTGCCGTGCGTCATGGCAACAAATTGGGTGCAACAGACGCATTCTTCCATAAACTTGTGGCTTTCCTTGCCAAAGAAATGGGGCAAGCCTACCCACAGCTTATTGAAAAACAAACTGAAATTGAATCAGTTATTTTAAAAGAAGAAGAGCAATTTGCTAAAACTTTGGCTCAAGGGTTGCGTCTGCTGTCAGGCGAACTAGAAAACCTAAATACTGGCGATACATTGGCTGGCGAGACCGTCTTTAAACTATATGATACTTATGGATTCCCAACAGACCTAACCGCCGATATCACCCGTGAGCGTGGCATCAATATTGATGAGGCAGGTTTTGAAACACATATGCAAGAACAGCGTGTTCGAGCTCGTGATGCAGGCAAATTTGACCTAGATTATACCACCGCCATCAAAGTAGATAACCCAACCGACTTTGTTGGCTATACTTCATCAGAACACAACAGTCAAATCATAGGACTGTATCAAGAAGGCAAAGAAATCTTTGAGCTACACGAAGGCGATGCAGGTGTTGTTGTGCTTTCTGCCACACCATTTTATGCCGAAGGTGGCGGTCAAGTTGGCGAACTTGGCGAAATCAGCACTGGGTCTGGCGTCTTTGAAGTGCAAAACACCAAAAAATCAGGTGCTGCCATCATTCACTATGGCACAGTAAAAATGGGGACCATTAAAAACACCCAAAATGCCCATGCACAAGTCATCGAAGACATTCGCCGTGCATCTGCTAAAAACCACTCAGCAACCCACCTACTACACGCCGCCCTACGCACCGTATTAGGTACTGGTGTCGCCCAAAAAGGCTCTTTGGTGTCATCAGAGGTATTGCGTTTTGACTTTTCACATGATGAACCAATCAGTCAAGATGACCTATTGACCATCGAACGCATGGTTAATGAACAAATTCAAAAAAACAGCCCTGTTCAGATTGAACATTTGCCTATTGAGCAGGCTCTACAAAAAGGAGCAATGGCACTGTTTGGTGAAAAATACGGCGAGACCGTGCGTGTGCTTACTATGGGCGAAAAAGCCGACAAAACACCCTTTTCTATTGAGCTGTGTGGCGGTATTCATGTTGTACATACAGGAGAAATCGGTCTGTTTAAAATCGTCTCAGAAGGCGGTATTGCCGCAGGCGTTCGTCGCATTGAAGCCTTGACTGGCATGGGTGCAATCAATTATATGCAACAAGGCGAAAAGACTTTAGCGACTTTAGCAAGCAATTTTAAGGCTAAGCGTGATGAGATTGGTGTACGAGTTGGTAGCCTTAGTGAGCGTAACCGTGAGCTTGAAAAACAGCTTGAACGCCTAGAACAAAAACTGGCAAATCTTGAAGCCAAATCCCTAATGGATAAGGTTGAAATGATTGGTGGCACGCCTGTTTTGATTGCTAAACTAGACAATCTAGATGCCAAGTCTTTGCGTGGTTTGGCAGATGATATCAAATCAAAACTATCCGATGGTATCGCCATTCTAGCAAGCATTACCAACGGTAAAGTCGCACTGACCGCAAGTGTTTCTAAAGATTTAATCTCAAAAGTTAAAGCAGGAGACATCATCAAATCACTTTGCGAAACCCTTGATGGCAAAGGTGGCGGTAAGCCAGATTTCGCCCAAGGCGGTGCAAACAATGCCGATGGTGTGGATAAAGCATTAGCAAATTTGGCAGCGACATTGGCAGAACAGCTATCCTAAGCAGTCAATGCCACCATGAAAAGACATGATATTGGCAAGCCAATCACAAATGATGGCTTACGCCAATAAGACAGTAAGCAAAATCATGCCTTTTTAATCACACTGGTGGATTATTTACAAAATATTCCAAATTATTGGGGTATTTATAGATTTTTATAATCAATTCATCAGTTTATTTTAACAATGAATTGAGTTATAATCTGCGAACTTTTATTTACAACCTTTGGGTTTTCTACCATTTTTTAAACAAAAGGTAAACACAATGGCGTTAATCGTACAAAAATATGGCGGCACTTCAATGGGTAATACCAGTCGCATCAAGAATGTCGCAGCTCGTGTCAAGCGTTGGCATGACCACGGTCATCAAGTTGTCGTAGTTGTGTCCGCCATGAGTGGCGAGACCAACCGTCTCATCGGTCTGGCACGAGAAATCAGCAACGACCCAGACCCACGAGAATACGACCAAATGGTCGCCACAGGTGAGCAGGTTTCTATCGCTCTACTTGCTATGGCACTAAAAGACTTGGGTGTTGATGCCAAATCCATGACAGGTCGTCAAGTCGCCATTAAAACAGATGAAACCCATACCAAAGCACGCATTGAACATATTGACGCTGACAACCTAAAACAAGAATTGGCAGATGGCAAAGTTCTTATCGTTGCAGGTTTTCAGGGTGTAAATAAACATAACGACTTAACCACACTTGGTCGTGGTGGTTCAGACACCACAGGCGTTGCCATCGCTGCTGCCATCGGTGCCGATGAATGCCAAATCTACACCGATGTTGATGGTGTTTATACCACCGACCCACGAGTTACCTCAAAAGCCAAAAAGCTAGATAAGATTACCTTTGAAGAAATGCTAGAGATGGCATCGCTTGGCTCAAAAGTGCTGCAAATTCGCTCGGTAGAATTTGCAGGTAAATACAAAGTACCGCTTCGTGTACTGTCTAGTTTTGATGAAGGCACTGATGGTGCTTTTGATGAAGAATTTAAACAAAATGTCGGTACTTTGATTACCATTGACGAAGGAGATGATATGGAACGCGCTGTAATTTCAGGTATTGCCTTTAATCGTGATGAAGCCAAAATTGCACTACTTGGCGTGCCTGACCGCCCAGGTATTGCCTCTGCCATTTTAAGCCCTATCGGTGCTGCAAACATCGAAGTGGACATGATTATTCAAAACATCGCAGAAAATGGCGTAACCGACTTTAGTTTTACCGTACCTCGTGGCGATTATGACAAAGCCATCAAAATCCTAGAAGAAAAAGTTAAAGACGACATCGGTGCTACTCAGATTGTCGGCGATGACAAAGTTGTGAAAGTCTCTATCGTTGGTGTGGGTATGCGTTCTCATGCAGGCGTGGCAAGCAAAATGTTTGAAACCTTGGCATCACAAAATATCAACCTGCAGATGATCTCAACTTCTGAAATTAAGGTATCTGTCCTAATCCAAGAACAACATCTAGAAAAAGCTGTAAAATCTTTGCATACCGCCTTTGGTCTTGACCGTGAAGATGGTGAAAGTAAAGTCGCTGGCTTATAATTTTGCATCATCAGCGATTTTACAACAGCAGTTTTGGTTTCTGATAAGAATATTTACATAACTTATCGCAAAATCAGCTGACAAAATACCCAAGGCGTTTTATAATAGCGACTTGGGTATTTTATAATTTGTATTTTTATTTTTTAGTGTATTTTGACTTATTTAAACTTTTTTTCGTGCAAGGAGCGATACTATGTTAATTCTAACTCGTCGTGTCGGCGAAACTCTAATGATTGGCGATGAAGTCAGCGTTACTGTGCTTGGTGTTAAAGGCAATCAAGTTCGCTTGGGTGTCAATGCCCCAAAAGACATTGCGGTTCATCGTGAAGAAATCTACCAACGCATTCAACATGAGCGTTCTATGCAGGCACACATGAGCCACCTAGAACAAGGCAACTTCGCCCCACCATCTTTTGACGATGACGATTATTTCAACCGTTAATCAGTGCTATAATCAGTCAGCAACGAACGATTTGAGTGAAAATTCATAAAAAAGAGACATCATGAGCAATATCTCATCTTTACTAAACAGCATTGAAACTGGCGAGTTTAAATTCGCTGATGTGCTAAATTTTATTGACGCCCATTACCATTACACCCCTGTTGATTTTCGTAATGGAGAAGTTATGAATCCTGCTAGAACCAATGAAGGTTCTGCCAAAGTATTTAGTCTTGCCAAGCTACATGGTCTAAATCAGCTTGACACCCTAAAACTATTTGCAGAGCATTATGAATCTGTACTTGCCACTCCAGAAGGTAGCGACCACGCCAATATTCGCAACTTCATGCACTATGGCTGGCAGGGTTTTGGGTTGGAAAAAAATGCACTAAGTCCACGCTAATCGTGGACTGATGGGCAAACATCAATACAAAATCATTTAAAATTCTTAGAAATTTACTTGAAATACCAGTAAATTTTCTGTATAATTTTGGCTTTAATTTTCTGCCATTTCTTGATTGTTGTCGCCTTTAACAACAAAAAAGAATGGTGTAACTTTATAAGTTTGGTCAAACCTGTGCTATGTCCATACCATTTATAAGGCACCTTGTCCAAACGGCACACCCGATACCGCTCAATATCCGTGCCACATATTATTAGGAGTTCACCATGTCTCGAGTATGTCAAGTGACTGGAAAGCGCCCGCTAGTGGGTAACAATGTATCACACGCAAATAACAAAACCCGTCGTCGCTTTCTACCAAATCTGCACAATCATCGTTTTTGGGTAGAGTCTGAAAATCGTTTCGTACGCCTTCGTGTATCATCTAAAGGTATGCGTATCATTGACAAGCACGGCATTGATAAAGTGCTTGCTGACCTACGCGCACAAGGTCAAAAAATCTAATTGTAGATTTTTTATTTAGATTCATAAGAGGATACGAACATGAGAGATAAAATTAAACTAGTTTCTACTGCTGGTACTGGTTATTTCTATACCACCACCAAAAATAAGCGTACCATGCCTGGTAAAATGGAAATCAAAAAATTTGATCCAAAAATTCGCCAGCATGTACTGTTCAAAGAAGCCAAAATCAAGTAATGATTTGCTTTTAAGAACCGCAAAAGACCACCACATGGTGGTCTTTTTCTCATCTTTTTTATTGGCTTTATGATAACAGTCCCAAACCATGACACACCCACTACTCACCCCACTTGCCATCAAAAATCAAACCATCACTAATAGGCTAATTGTAGCACCTATGGCAGGTGTTACCGATAATCCTTTTAGACGGCTGTGCAAATCATTTGGGGCAGGTCATGCCGTCAGTGAGATGATTATCGCTGATACCGCACTTTATGCACGCAAAAAATCGCTTTATCGTGCCAATTTTGATAGTGAAATCGCCCCCATCTCAGCACAAATCGCAGGAGCAGAACCTGACAAGCTAGCCAAAGCCGCTCGCTTCCAAGTGGCAAATGGTGCACAAATCGTGGATATCAATATGGGCTGTCCTGCCAAAAAAGTGTGCAAAAAACTGGCAGGTTCCGCCCTACTTCAAGATGAGAATTTGGTCAAAGCTCTGCTTGAGAGTGCAGTGGATGCTGTTGATGTACCTGTTACTCTAAAAACACGGCTCGGCTTTGCCAACGGTCAAGAAAATATTCTAAAAATCGCTCAGATTGCCGAAGCTGCTGGTGTCGCTGCCATTGCCATTCATGGTCGCACCAGAGAAGATTTTTACACAGGACAAGCTCGCTATGAACTGATTAAAGAAGTAAAACAAACTCTTAGCATTCCTGTTATTGTCAATGGCGATATTGACAGCCCCCAAAAAGCCAAAGCCGTCTATGAGATGACTGGTGCAGATGCGGTGATGATAGGACGAGCAGCACAAGGAAACCCTTGGATATTTCGTGATATTCATCACTATCTTAGCACAGGTGAACTCCTACCCAAACCCAGTATAGACGAACTACAACACATCGTCCTAAACCACCTAGAAGAGCTGTATCAATTCTATGGGGAGTACTCAGGCTGTCGCATTGCCAGAAAACACATCGCTTGGTATACAGGCGGCATACCCAATTCTAATGCCTTTCGTGAAGCCATGTATCAAGAAGACACCACCAAAGGACAATTTGCCGCCGTGAAGAAATTTTTACAATCACAGTAACTCAAGCCCTGTGGTGCGTACTGTTGGCGTACTCACTGCAATCTGTAAAGCCTGATTTGTCGTATAAATACCAACTGATATTTTAGCACGAGTGATGGCAGTATAAATCAGCTCTTTGGACAACAAACGAGCATTGTCATCATCAAATACCACTGCCACTTTATCAAACTCCGAACCCTGAGATTTATGCACCGTCATGACATAAGCGGTTGTAACAGTCTCACCACCTAGCATACCAATAGCAACTTTTTTTAGAGTCTCTGCATTAAAATACACCGCCATCTCACGACCATCATACAAACAAATCCCAACATCGCCATTAAATAAACCCAAGTCATAGCGGTTGGTCTGCACCATCACTACACGACCATGATACCACGCCGAAACACTGGGCTTGGTATTTAACCATCCACGATGTTTTTTTGATAAAAACTCATTTATTTTACTATCGCCTGCATCGCCAATGTGGGACGCACACAAGATTCGGTATTGATCTAGGGTATTAAATAGAGCCTGAATCTTTTGATATCTGCTTGGCTCATCATCATGACGCAACTGTGCAAGCAGTCTCTTACTTTGCTCAAAATAAGCCACATAACCATCTGACAGCTGTTCATAGTAATGAGACTTGCCATCAATATTAACAAAAGACAGCTGATTACTCGTTTGCATAAGAGTGATAAGCTCCTCGCCCTTTTGCATGGTATCAGCACTGTTATTGATGAAATTGGCAAGTCTGCCCACATCAGAATCTGCATGAAAGCGTTTTGACTCCACAAGATGCACACGATGACTTTGCAAGGCATCAACACGGCACAAATCCGCCAACACCGCTCCTGCTTCAACCGCCGCCAACTGATATGCATCACCAAGTAAAATCAGCCTAGCCCCTGTCTTGACTGCCGCCAACAGACTACAAGACAGCTCCGCCCCAAGCATAGACGCTTCATCAATGATGATTATGTCATGTGGCATGGTATGATTATCATGATATCTGGGCGTACCATGCCGACCAATGCCAAGCAAGCGATGAATAGTTTTAGGCTCAGGTAACTCCACTTGTATGTCAAATCTTGCCAAAGAAGCCTTTAATGATTCGCTCATACGCTGTGCCGCCTTACCTGTCGGTGCCGCCAACGCAAGGTCGGTATCAGGGTTTTGTTTGAGTAATGCTAGAACAATCTGTGCAACGGTGAAAGTCTTGCCCGTCCCTGGTCCGCCTGTAATGATGGTAAATGCCTGACGACTCACCGTTTCAATCGCCAATCTTTGTTCATGGTTGAGCGTAGATGGCAGATTGGATATATCAAAAGGCGTCATCTGTACTGTACAGATTCTCCAGATGTGTTGCATCGCCATGCGTTCAGCACGCCATGCCCTATTTGACCAAAGATAAAATTCTTCCTGCGTATCTTTGATGATGAGCGGACGACTTGATTGAGCTACTTGATAATCATCAACAAAAGGCGTGTCATGTATGAAACTTGACAGCTCTTTTATGTCATCATGCAAAACAAACTTGATGAAATAATAAACCTTTAATAAGCTCAAAAAGACACCATCAAGACCATCTTTTGAGTCAAGCATCCAAGTCATTTTAATATTTGGGCTAATGGCACGATGAAAAGTACGGCAATACCAACCAACAATCTCTTTTAGATTTGCCTTATCTTGATGATGATCAATCTGCATAAATATCTCATCAAAATCCACCAAGAACCGCTCATCTTTCACCCAAGACAGCAGATAATCCATGACAGGCTCAAAAAAACTCCGCCAACCGCCCTGTTGTTTTGGCACAACTAGCACCGTATGCCCTTCAGACAAAGATAACATACCAGCAAGACTCATCACATAAAATAAGTGTGTCTTAATGTCTTCAATCATGTAATCTGCCTGTAGCAGATTCTTATGACGGTACCACTTTGCATTTTCGGCAATGCGTGCGGTTAAATATCGGTCAATAGCGATTGTATTCATGATGTCTTCTCAATCAATTAGTACTTTTTATTTTCAATACCCTAAAATATAGAACCATTACCGAAACAGCTCGTCTAAACGGCGTACCAACTCTATCGGCACTTGCCACACCATGCGACCCAACCGCTCATCATCAGCCACACCACGCAAAAATAAATATTCCACCGCACCCAAATAGCGATGCTCATTGCCCACATAGTCTTTAACACGCATCTTTAATAAGCGATGCAAAGCCACTTGATAAATCGCTGCTTGTAGCCAGTAGCCTGCCCTATCCATTGACTCAAACAATGCCTGCTCATGATACGCTTGAATGCCATTGCCCAAAAAATTGGATTTATAATCCACCACAAAAAACCGCCCTTCATGCTCATATACCAAATCAATCCCACCTTTTAAGTAGCGATATAAGGGTTGGTATGAATCATCTTTGGTTAGGCTAAGTGGTTTATCGCTATATGCTTCAAAAGCAGCATTTAACTCATCAATGCTAAAGCCCTCTTTCATTCCAAGCAAAAATCCCATTTCTTTTACGCTTGATGAATCAGTCAAAGATACCAAATTTACTCCTGAAGCAGCAAAAGGTGCATGAATGACATCATTCATCCATAGCACAAGCTGTCTGTGCAAAGTATGCTTGTTATCAGAAGTGGGCATACCCATCGCCCTTTGAGCATCTTGACTCATATAGTCAAGCACTCCTAGATACCTTGCCACCTCATCAATCGCACGACTGATATTGTATAATTTGTCTTGTGGTTCGCCCTTAGTGTTTATTTTTTGTAAGACTTGATGTAAAAAATCCCCTGCCAGCATACCACGCATGAAAGTTGTGCGAATGTCATCATGACACGCTTCTTCGTCCGCCATTGTCTCCAAATCGGTCAAAGCCACCAACTCATCATGGTCTGGCGTAACTGCAAGCAACTCTTTGGTTTTGTAATCTAACTGGCTAATGAGTGCTGTAAAACTCGTCTGCACCGCACCATAAAACACCGTCTTATGCATGATCTCATGCCATGCCAGATAGTCAATAGGAACAAGATTGACATCATTGGACGAATAGGGCTTAGTGATATAGTCATCAGTCTCTAAACTTAGCCAATCCATCTTGCCTTGCATTCTAGATGGCAAGGAGAGCGTAGCACTGTCAGCACAATCACACCATAAAAACAGCGGTCTTTGGTGTGTATGTAGTCGCTTATTCAAATCCTTTGCCACCACATACATCTGTTCAGATGCTCGAGTCAGTGCCACATAACCCAACCGCTTGCGTTCATCAATACTTTCTTTTAGATCAAGCTGTTGATAATTTACGCCGTCTTTTCCAATGGGTTTGGGGGATAAATGGCGATTGAACTGTGTATCAGTATAAGGATAAAATAGCGTCCCATTTTCCGATACCGCTTCATCAAGCCCAATCACATACACAATAGGGAATTCAAGCCCTTTGGATTTATGAATGGTCATCATATTCACGCCAGACTCGCTAGGTAGTGGCAGTCGTTTATGAGCATCAGGTATGTCGCCACCACACATCTGCATCTTGTACCACTCAATGAGTGCCAACGCCTGCAAATGTTCTTGGGTGCTAATCAGCTCTAAAATCTGCCACGCATCCGCCAAATACCGCTCGCCAAAGCTAGCAACGCTAAGCCATAGCGAACCGTCTTTCATGAATGGATGCTTTGCCAGTGCCAAATTCAATGCCGATGCCACGCCGTGCTGTAGCCATCTTTCAAAGACTTGATTCAGATAGATCAGTAGTTCTGATTTTGCTTGACCTTCTATTTCATCATCAACACCAAGCATTAACATCGCCTCATCAAGACTCATGCCAAAAAAAGATGAAGTCAATAGCCGACCTAATTTTTCTACATTACTCATCTCCACACACACACTTAATAAAGCATATAAATCACGCCCTGCCTGCGTACTAAAGACATTGGTCTCTTGGGCGGCGATGGCTGGGATATTTAACGCATCTAAATGCTCTTTGACCGCTAGCAGCCACTTATTTTTATAGCTTAATACCGCAATATCGCTTGGCATGATGGCACGCTCACCTGCCTGTGTGTTGATGGTATGACCGCCTTGTAATAGGCTGTTGATATGCCATGCTAATAGCTGACTGATGGGCGATTGGGCATTAGCAGTTAAGTGCAACATGGCTAATGGTTGCCTACCTAGATAGCTTGGTCGCTCATCTTGAGTATCCGCCTGCCAAGACAACCTTTGGCTCTCATTATGGGCAGTAATGGTCTGATAATAAATACCCTCACCAAGATTGCCATGCTCGCCCTTGCCATCATCAAACCACGCATTTAATGACTCAATCAAGGCTTTATTTGAACGGCGGTTGACAGACAAAGACAGCTGTTGATTGATGATGGGATAGCAAGCATTCGCCACGCCCGTATTTTTCATGCGATTATAGTTGGCGACATCCCCACCACGAAACCGATAAATCGCCTGCTTGGGATCACCCACCAACAACAAAAATCCCAAAGATGGCTTGTCTTTATTTAACTGCTTTATCAAATAAGACAAATATACCTGCTGGATCAGTTCAACTTGAGCTCCATTGACATCTTGGGATTCATCAATCAAAATCACAGGATAATGATGGCGAATATGCTTAGCAAGGCTTGGGTTGTTTGCCAAAGCCTGATTTAACCTGTGCATCTGAATGGTAAAGGTCGTTTTGGCTTGATTTTCAAGCCAAGTCGGTGTCTTGGCACGGACTGCAAGGGCAAGGGTTTTGTACAGATGAGTACGGTATTGATTGGGTAGTTGACAAATACTCTCATAGATGAACACCAAAGCAGTTAGATGTTTATCAATAAAACCCATCAGCAGTCGTT
Source organism: Moraxella haemolytica (assembly GCF_030177935.1). Classification (NCBI taxonomy): domain Bacteria; kingdom Pseudomonadati; phylum Pseudomonadota; class Gammaproteobacteria; order Moraxellales; family Moraxellaceae; genus Moraxella; species Moraxella haemolytica. The sequence continues at coordinate 792,344 of NZ_CP089974.1, read as the reverse complement.
TGGCATTCTCATCATGTTTTTTATTAAACACATTGTCTTTTTCTAAGGCTTCATGAACAGCAGACAGCCAATCGGTGTGCGTTTTATCTAGATGGCGAACAAATGATGTGCCATGCTCTGCCATCGTCTGCACAATCTCAAACAAGCGATGCCAATGTTTTAATAGTTTGCCTGTGGCACGCACCCCCACCGAATCACGATACTCTTTATCGCAAAACTTATCCACCACTGATGTATCTAGCTTGGTGAACGCCAGCACCATTTCTTGTAGGCTTGCGACATACTGATCATCAATCAATGTTGCCTCATCATTAAATGGCACATTAAAAAAATTCATGGCAACTTGGATTGATTGATACGCCTGATCAATATCGCCAAATATGTTTTCGTGGCGGATCATCTCATACAGTTTAGGATTTTGACTCATTACCTGAGTATGTGCCTGCCTAAGACCATCATGAATGATGGCGATACTAATATCAGAACTGTCATATAAAATATCTGCTTTGGGCTGATGTCCAATCTCTGTGGAGAATTCTTTGAGCCATTTTTGAGCAAGGCTGTCTAGCGTCCCCACAAACAGCTTATCCAAAGTAGCCAATAGCAGACCCACACGACGAATCGCCTCATCAAAAGCAGGCACGCCATCAACCAAAAGATGTTTGATAAGATGTACATTGATGAGGTCATCAGCTCCGACAATATTCGCCCCCAGTGCAGTAGCAACCAACTCATCGGCTCGCTCATCAAGAGCTAAAGCATCATCAAACCAGTGTGCGTGCATCTCTTGGCTGGATTTTAACCACAACAGATAGCGATAAAACACCGTCAAGCGTTCTTGGATACGCTCTTGCATCTCAGCGGCTGCAGCACGAGTGAAAGTGGTGGCTATCATACGCTGTACATTGTATTTTTCTTCAATGAACAATCGCAAAATAATGCCCGTCAATGTCCAAGTCTTACCTGTACCTGCCGATGCTTCTATCAGGTATGCTCCTTTTAAGGTGCAAGCGATGGCAGGTGGCATATCCTGACCATTGGACGCTACTGCGTTGGCTGATTGTTTATTCTCTACTTTATTGCTCATCACTCACCCCAAATGCTCGAATATTTTTTAATAGCTCCTCGTATAATGGCTCACTTAGTTGCCCTGCCGATGTCAGCACCTGCTCTGGGTCACTATCACCAATCATCAACGCATAAATCTCATTCACCCATGCACTGCCAATGCTTGATGTATCACCCTGCAACCTTGCCATCAGCAGAGCATTGATTGGGGTTAGTATGATGGGTAGCTTTGAACCAAGCAGAGTAAAGATGATGAAATTTTGTAGTAGTTTAGATGCCTTATCAGCACGCACAGGGCTTAGTTCATAGGTTGTTTGACCTGCCAGATTTTTTAATGCTTTTAACTGTTGGGACGCTTCTTTGAATCGCCAAATACTTCTACCATATCCAAGCTGTTCGTCTTTTTCATTAGTCTGACGATGTACCTGCCATAGCAGATGGTGTAGCCAAAAGTCTATTAAACGCTCCGCAGATGCTCGACTGACCGACATATTTTTCCATACTGTTTCATCTGTTTTAGGCATATCTGCCATCAGTTTTAGGCGATGTGAGCCTAGCGTCATTGCTACCGTCTGCTCCTCCAATCCACTTAGCACCTTTGAGTACTGCCAATCATCTGGCGATGCAGCCCTATTTAGAGTTTCGCCAAGCTCGCCAAGCATTGCTTCTAGTTGACCAACCACAAAGTCAAGCCCATCTTGTAGCACACTCATTCGTACCGCACCTGCTGGCAACAGTGCATCATGATGCACAGTGTGCAGTTGTGTCATTTCATTGTTTTGCTGATTGTTGATGACATCAGATAAAGTTTTTGGGTTAATTGCATTCATTGGCATGCCATCAAATACCCCTAGCCGAAATGCCTGCAGTATCATCTGATGAAGTTGCCAGCCACCCAAATAATCCAGAGACAAAGGTTCATTTGCCTCATCATTTGCCATCTCATCATCTAGGGCAAATTTGCCTTTTAGGTAGGCTTTGGCAGGCGATTTAATCACATATAACATGTTTTTAATGCTTAGATAATTTGGCACTTCAATGCGATACTTATCAAGCAGTTCATCAACAGACTGACCCCTTGCATTATTTTGTTGATCCATTGCCAGATTATCCATCAAGACATCAGTAATGTATCGCATCTCATCATCTGTTGGCAGTGCAACAAGCGTTGTTGCCGACCCTTCTTGATATTCATCAATCACACGGCGTACCTTTTGCCAAATCGGTGCAGGTGGCAAATGTCGCCTTTGTTCATGCTTTTGTGCATCAATCAGTTTATTTAGATACGCCTGAAAATCATCATCAGCCTCAACATCTTTTGCTTGATAAAACACCCCCTGTTCAAAATTCATGGCATGATGATAAGTAACCAGATGCCGTGCTATCAACTCTGGCAACATACCGCCGAGTGCCATCAATGCCTCATCTGCCACATCATCTACTTGCCAATATACCTCTGATTTGAGAAACTCAATCAACTCCCCTACAGGTGATGCAGGCAAGAGCACCGTGCTACCATCAGGACTCATGCCGTTATAAAAAATAGCACAGGCATCTTTGGTGCAAAGCAATGCATCCAAAAACGCCCCATTGTCATCATCTTCGTTCGTACGGTCGCCACGACGCTTAAGCCCTGCTTTCATCAAATCCAGTCGAGTGTTCCTATCTTGTCTTGGAAAGGCAGATAAGTCCATGCCAAGCATGATGGTCAACCCAAAAGGAATGTTTCTTAACGCCCCAAACCTTGCCACCGTAATCACTCCAGATGGCTCAGCTGAGATTGTCTGCATACCCACCGCTGCAGTCAGACTATCAAGCACAAACTCCAGACTTAATCGAATGTCATCTTGTAAGACATACACTCCTTGATGATGCGTGCGTTTGTAATAGTTGGTATTTGCTCTTAGGCTTGAGAGCATGGCATTTTTTGCATCAAATATGGATCGCATCTGTACGCTTTGCTTGATGGCAGAAAAATAAGTATCAATAACCTCACTTTCTATCTTATGTAACCATGCTTGAGCGGTATCCACTTTTTGGTAGTCATTGCCAAATTTACCCAATGCTTCGTACATACGGCACAATGCCGAAACGATAGGCTCATCATCAAGACCGATACCACCCAATGGCAAAGTTGCCTCTGATGTATGAACATTTTGCCAATCAAAGGGGTATAGCACATCACTTGCGTGCTGAGCATCTGGTGCAATAAAACCCATAACAATACGATCAAGTGCATAACTAAAAGTGTAGCGATAGTCGGTATCTTCATCGTGCAGAGTTTGGCTTAGGTGCTCGGCATTAAAACCCCTCTTAAAGCCTGCCAGACCAAGCAACTCTCTGGCTCGATACGCCTCATCAAAACTTAGGCTAAAGTTCTCATATACAGCAGGATTCATCAGCCATTCATAAAACTCTTCAGCATAAAAGCGAGCATCTTTTGCTCCAAGCAGGCGATAAAAGCCGGTCAATGCTGTCATCAGCTCATCAATACTGCGGTCAGTGATGCCTGTAATTTTAACCGGCAATCGCATGCCATCAATACCCACCCCTTCAGGAAATACCGAATGAATGACATTTTGAGCCACATCAACATCAGGCAATAAAATCACCACATCCGACAGCTGTCTTTTGCCATCGGCATACTCGGTATTCAGATATTTAGCAATCATCGTTCGAGCAATTTCAAGCTGTCGCTTTAGGCTATGACAAGCATGAATGCTAAGCTCAGGTAAGGCGTAATTGGATTGTTCTGTTAAGGTCATGGTGGGTTTTTGATGGGTTTTATTGCCCAAAACAGACAACATCTCGTCCATCGCCACGCTACCATCGCCCTCACCCAACATAAGAATGTCTTGTTTTAGCCCACTTAAAATCCCTTTGCCTGTATGTGGAATAAATCTATCTTGCCAATCAACCAAAAAAACATCATCTTGCTGACTCTTGTTGACATCATTGATATCGCTATTATTTATGCCTTGATAATAAAACTCGCCTCCAGACATATCTGCCAACATGGCAAAAGTCTCACGAGATTCCTTGCCTAGTCTGGATAACAACCCATGACCATAGTCTTTTAAATAAACAGCATTCGGCCTGATGATCTTTTGAGTCATCAGCCAGTTTTTATCAACAATATCCGCCCAAAACATTCTTGATGGGTTAAAATGCAACAAGTGCACATTGATGACAAGCGATAACCGCTTTAAGAACAACAATTCCACTTGGGGCATCTGTTGCACGGTAAACAAATACAAATCTTTGGGTAGAGCATTGATTGCCTGCTGTCTTGTCGCTTCACCTCGTTCACCATCAAGCACCGCCCAAAAACGCCTCTCAAGCATCTCACGGTACTCATACACCTCAAAAAATAATGTCTGCCATAAAAACCGGAGCAATCGCTCTAGTGATTCATAATGTTCCAATAACCAAGACGGCGTCTCATCATCTCGACCGAATTCATCGCCAAATTTATCTTTTTGACGAATCATCTCTTCAACCGATACAGGCAAATCTAGACCAAATGACCAAGCGTGTAGCCACTCAGGGCGATGGGTCAGATAGCGAACATATACTTTAGAAAGCTCATCACACGCCTGCCATAGACGCTTCGGTTCTAAGACATAACCATCTTCTACCTTATCTGACAACGGCTTGAATAACAAATGTAGTACATGCGTTTCATCATCAATAATCTGCTCAAGCAGTTGGGCTGATGTCTCATTTAAAAAGCCAAAAAGTCGCCAACGCATGACCGAAGCAGACAATACCGCCACCTCAGGCACCGCTACTGCATCATGCTCATTATTTTTTGCATCAATACCCAGCACCTTATCAATCATACGCCATTGATATTGCCCCCAAAACTGTGCTATTAAAAGCGTACTAATCCCTGCTCGCATGGCAACTTCTTTGGTCAGCCAATTCCCAAGCACCATAGATGGCACAATGACAGTAAAAGGACTAAAAATCGCCTCTGATAGACTGCCATATTGGTCGTTTTTTTGATAAAACTCAATGAGCTGATCGACAAGTGTGTCGGTATCGTTAGATTGGATGATTTGGAACATGGCTTTTTGAATATTTAAGGGATAAAAATGATGACAACAGCAATCAAGATTGCACCTTGAATTGTACCTTGATTTGATGGATTTAGCCATTTAAAAATTAAATATAGTCAGCACCCCTAAAAGATATTTCACGCCAGCACTTAAAAAAACCCCCAATCAATGCTATAATCTATCCTTTTATGCTTAACACCTAGCAACATCAAAGGACATTCATGGCATTTGTGCATTTGGGCGTACATAGCGAGTTCGCCATCGTTGATTCCATCGTGCGTATCAAAGAACTGGTTAAAGCCGCCAAAGCAGACGGACAAGTAGCACTGGGTCTGGCAGATTTGAACAACATGTTCGCTGTGGTCAAGTTCTACAAAGCCTGCACAGCAGCAGGCATTAAGCCCATCATCGGGCTAGAGGCCACCATCGGTGATGCCATTGATCATCATGCCGAAGCAAATGGTCATACCGCCATTCTCTATGCCATGAATAATGATGGCTATAAAAACCTACTTCGCCTATTGTCAGACGCTTATACCGGCCGTCCCATGAATGATAATGGCACGGTATCCGTTCATACACCCATCATCACCAAAGATGCCCTATTTGAACGCAATGACGGCATCATTGCCATCTTAACCGACCGCTCCGAAGCCACCATCGCCCTAAAAGGCACTCACCCAGAGATGTTCGCCGCTGCTATTGAACCGTGGCAAAATGTCTTTGGCGATCGTCTATATCTTGGCATCAAACGCACGCACAGCACGGACAACGACTACAACAAGCAAGTCGTCATTCATGGCTCTAAAGCAGGCATTCCCATCATCGCCCATAATGATGTGCGTTTTTTAAATCCTGTACCAGAAGGCATTAGCATAGGAAAGGATGATGAAATAAGTAGCGACTTTGACGCACATGAAGCTCGTGTGTGTATTGCCACAGGCTACACCCTAGATGACCCAAACCGCCCAAAAAAATACACCCAAGAACAGTATTTTCGTAGCCAAGACGAGATGGCAGAGCTGTTTTTGGACATTCCACAAGTCATTGAAAATACTAGCTTGCTCGCTTCTCGGTGCAATGTCAGCCTAACACTTGGTATCAATGTCCTGCCAGAATTCCCCATTCCAGATGGCGAGACCATCGAGAGTTTCTTTCGCAAAATTAGTGCCGAAGGTCTCGACCAACGCCTAGCCAAACTATACCCCATTGACACCCGAGATGACTCATGGGGGGATATCTACCAATCTTATCAAGAACGCCTAGATTATGAATTAGATATCATCTTAAAAATGGGTTTTCCAGGCTACTTTCTCATCGTTATGGACTTTATCCGCTGGGCAAAAGCCAACGGCGTTCCTGTCGGTCCTGGTCGTGGCTCAGGAGCAGGATCGCTGGTTGCATATAGTTTGAACATCACCGATCTTGATCCGCTAGAATACGATTTGCTGTTTGAACGCTTCTTAAACCCTGAGCGTGTCTCCATGCCTGACTTTGATATTGATTTTTGTATTGAAGGGCGAGACCGAGTTATTGATTATGTCGGTCATACCTATGGTCGTCAAGCCGTTTCACAAATCATCACCTTTGGTACAATGGCAGCTCGTGCAGTCGTGCGAGATGTGGCACGAGTACAGGGTAAGCCTTTGGGTCTTGCCGACAAAATGTCAAAACTCATTCCAAAAACCCCTGGTATCTCACTGGCTGATGCCCTAAAAGAAGAACAACAACTCCAAGAGCTCCTAAAAGACGACTCAACACACCCTGACCACGATGCCGCCAAAGAAATTTGGGATATGGCAGAAAAACTTGAAGGTTTGACTCGCAATGTCGGCAAACACGCAGGTGGTGTACTCATTGCCCCTAATCGTATCAGCGATTTTAGTGCGGTGTACTGCGATGATGAAGGGCATCCTGTCAGCCAGTTTGATAAGGATGATGTGGAAGCAGTAGGACTGGTAAAATTTGACTTTTTAGGGCTGCGAAACCTAACCGTCATTCAGGCAGCGGTTGATAACATCAACATCACTCGTGCCAAACTCGGTCAAGAGCCCATTGATCTTGAAAAACTACCTTTAGACGATGGCCAAGTTTATGAATCGGTGCTTCAGTCAGGCAACACCACCGCTGTATTTCAGCTTGAAAGTTCAGGCATGAAAAAATACCTAAAACAGCTAAAGCCCACCAACATCGAAGATGTGATTGCGATGTGTGCCTTGTACCGACCAGGACCTTTAGAATCTGGCATGGTAACTGACTTCATTGACCGCAAACATGGTATTCAAGAACCTGCCTATCCACACCCAGACTTTCAGCATGAATGGCTAGAGCCGCCGCTTAAGGCAACCTATGGCGTCATCGTCTATCAAGAACAAGTCATGCAAATCGCCCAGATTCTCTCAGGCTATACGCTAGGCGGTGCTGATATGTTACGCCGTGCAATGGGAAAGAAAAAACCCGAAGAGATGGCAAAACAGCGTAGCATTTTTGTTGATGGGGCAATCGGACAAGGCGTCTTAGGCGAGCTGGCAGGTCAGATATTTGATTTGGTAGAAAAATTTGCAGGCTACGGCTTTAACAAATCACACTCGGCAGCCTATGGTGTACTTGCTTATCAAACCGCCTATTTAAAATATTATTACCCTGCCGAATTCATGGCAGCCGTCTTAACATCGGAGATGGACGATACTGATGCCATCGTATTTTTGATTTCTGATTGCAAAGAAAACTTTGGGTTGTCGGTCATTCCACCAAGTGTAAACCATAGCGACTGGCGATTTGTCGTCCAAGATGACAAGACGATTATCTATGGGTTGGGTGCAGTAAAAGGCGTGGGTGAAGATGCCGTAGCAAGCATTGTTAAGGCCAGAAAAGATGGTGCATTCAAAGATCTTTATGACTTTTGCAATCGTGTAGACATAAAAAAAGTCGGCAAGCGAGCCTTAGAGGCCCTAATTTGTGCAGGCTGTTTTGATGATTTGGCAGTGCATATCAAGCCAGAATTTGCTACCCAAGAGTTACGCCATCATATTCGTGGCGGACTATGGGAACAATTGCCTGCCGCCATGCAGGTCGCCGAACAAAATCGACAAAACGAACTGGCAGGTACTTTTGATTTGTTTGGCGAAGTTGATGACGATCTGTCTGTCGCACCAGAGCTACCATCTGTGATTTGGGGCAATCAAACTCGTCTTAAAGGCGAAAAAGACACACTTGGGCTATATCTGACAGGACACCCCCTTGACAAGTATAGAGACGAACTCAAAAAATACACCAACATAACCCACCTATCTGAGTTATCAGATACAGGTTATAATAAATACGCACGAGTGGCAGGATTGGTGATTGATGTTGCAAACTTTGGCAACCGAGTAGCCATCACACTAGATGATGGCAGTTGCCGTGTGGAAGTCAGCTGTTTTACTGATAAATTCAACCAATTAAAATCGGTCTTAGAGGCCAAAACTCCAAACGCCACAGAACTCAAAAAAATCGCCAAAGAAGATTGGGAGATGCTACCTGACCTAAACGGCATCATCATCATTGCCAAATTGAGCGTGCGTGAGAATGATGGGCGTATTTTTGCTAGAATGCAAGATGCCATGACTCTCACCCAAGCACGCTTAAAACATCTAAGTTCAGTAAATATTAAGCTACACGCTCATGATACACAGACGCTATCAGGCATCATCTCACTACTCAAAGAAAACAACCCCCCTGATGACACATCGCTCATCTTTGATACCCAAGAAGATATTGAAGATGCCATTGCGTATGACGAAGAAGGCAACGAGCTAACCACGACAACGCCAACATTCATCAAAGATGGCTGTTTGCCTGTATCTTTATTTTTGTATGATGACTGTAGCATCAGTCGGCTACTGGTAAATGAGCGATTTCGGCTACATCCTAGTGATGCCATTATTAGTGGCTTACAGGCTCTATTACCGCCTGAGAATTTATTACTCAAATGACACAACCATGCAACCTAAGATATTCATTAGACCAATCACCCAAACACTCATATTTACAAGTAGCGATAAGCTTTCATGAACCGATTAGCACACCTATCTAACATTCGCATCATCATGGTTGGTACTACCTTGCCTGCCAATATTGGCTCAGCCGCTCGTGCCATGCACACAATGGGTCTTAGCGATTTAGTGGTGGTAAATCCCCGTTTACCCATTGATGAGACCAGTCATGCCCATGCCGCAGGTGCGACAACGATTTTAGATAAAGCTCGTATCGCAAATAGTATTGATGAAGCGGTGGCGGACTGCTCACTCATTTTGGCAGCATCGGCTCGCACACGCCACCTACCAAGACCCACCATTACCCCACAGCAAGGGGCTAAGGTTCTGGCAAATTTCTTTGATACCCATACAATTCATGCAAACAGTGAACAAAACACCACCATCGGCATACTCTTTGGGCGAGAAGATAGAGGGCTGACTAATGACGAGCTGGCTTTGGCGGATTACCATATCCAAATCCCTGCCAACCCTGCTTATCCTGTGCTTAATGTCGCATCCGCCATACAGGTCATCGCATCATTCATCTATCATGATTTTTCTCAAAGCCCAAGTGATGATGTCCATGATGATACCACCAATGATGGTTTTTATCTTACCATTCGCCAAGACTGGGACGAGCCTGCCATCACTCATACTCAAAAAACCAAACTCAACAACCGCATCATCAGTTTGATGTGCAGACTTGGCTTGGCAGACACTCACGACCTAAAAAACTTACCCAATCGCTTATCTCGCATGAATAGTCGGATACAACTTGACCAAAAAGAATACGCCCTACTCAGTGCACTGCTTGCCAAAATTGAACAAAAATTACATTAAGCATGCCAAAAACACGCATTGATGTTGGCAAAGATGGTAAGAATACTTTAAAATATACCCACACCTATTAAGTGTTACACCCGATTAAACTTGGCATACCATATTAAACTTTTTAATCACAGACACTCAATACAAGGATAACGCTGTGTCCATCATTCAAAAAATCAAAGCACTTGGCGATGCCATCAATGATGATTTGGAAGCTGTGCTCAAAAAAGATCCTGCTGCACGCACCAAACTAGAAGTGTGTGTTGCTTATCCTGGTATTCACGCACGCACTTTGCATCGTGTTGCCCACACTTTATGGACGCATGAACATAAATTTGTTGCACGCACTTTATCGCATGTCAGCCGTGTGCTAACAGGCATTGAGATTCACCCTGCCGCCAAAATCGGCAAACGCCTATTCATTGACCACGGCATGGGTGTCGTGATCGGTGAGACAGCAGAGATTGGTGATGATGTTACCTTATATCATGGCGTAACCTTAGGTGGGGTGTCATGGGAAAAAGGGGCGAAACGACACCCTACCTTAGGCAATAATGTCGTGGTGGGTGCTGGAGCAAAGATTTTGGGGGGATTTACTGTAGGCGATAATGCCAAAATTGGCTCAAACGCTGTCGTTGTTAAACCCGTGCCTGACAACGCCACCATGGTCGGCTCTGCCGCACGCATGATTGATCGTAGCGATAAAAAACCCGCCCCAAAAGTCAGTCAAGAACAAAGCCAAGCCGCCGATGAACTGTTCAACGCCTACGGATTAAAACCAGACACCCAAGACCCCGTGGCGACTAGCATTGCCGCCCTACTGGCTCATATCCAAAATCAAGACAAACGCATCGATGAACTGCAATCCGCCATCTGCAAACTTGATCCTGATTTTTGTCAGCAGGCACATAGTCCCATTTGTAAAGAAGATTTGGATGTACTAAAATCCTAATAAATCTCAATCAAAGCACACATCAACAAAAATACAATAAGGATAACTCATGAACGACACCGCACAGAAAAAACGAGTTCTAACAGGCATCACCACCACAGGAATCCCTCATCTAGGCAATTATGTTGGCTCAATTCGCCCTGCCATCAAAGCTGCCAACGAAGCAATCGCACGAAATGAAGGTGATGCGTTCTTCTTCTTGGCGGATTTTCACGCACTCATCAAATGCTTCAACCCTGACGAAATCCACCGTTCTACTCGTGCCATCGCTGCCACTTGGCTTGCTTGTGGTCTTGACCCACAAGCAGTTACCTTTTATCGTCAGTCAGACATTCCTGAAATTCCAGAGCTTGCTTGGGTGCTTAACTGCTCATGTGCCAAAGGATTGATGAACCGTGCTCACGCCTATAAAGCAGCAGTAGACATCAATACCGCCAAAGAAGGCCACGACCCTGATTTTGGCATTACCATGGGATTGTTTAGCTACCCTGTGTTGATGGCAGCAGATATCTTAATGTTTAATGCCACCCATGTGCCAGTTGGTAAAGACCAAGTGCAACACATAGAGATGGCAAGGGATATCGCAGGGACTTTTAATTTTAAATACAAGTCGTTATTTGTTCAGCCAAATGCTGTCGTTGATGAAAACACCCCACTATTGACAGGGCTTGATGGTCGTAAGATGAGCAAATCATACGGCAACACCATTCCTTTGTTTGGCGATGGCAATCCACAAATTGACCCAGAAAAAGCCCTAAAAAAAGCCATCTCACAAATCGTTACCAATTCACAAGCCCCAGAAGAACCAAAAAATCCTGACGAATGCACCATTTTTGAGATTTATCGTGCCTTTGCTAATGCTGATGAAATCGCAGCACTGGCAGACCATTATCGCCGTGGTATCGGCTGGGGCGAAGCCAAAGAGATTTTATTTAACAAAATCAATGATGAAATCGCCCCAATGCGTGCTCGCTACTTTGAACTAATGAACAACCCCAAAGAGTTAGAAGAAATCCTACAAATGGGGGCAGCTAAGGCTCGCCGTGTGGCACATAAACAATTAGAGAAGACTCGCCGTGCTGTTGGCATCAAACCGCTTGCTAAACTTAAATAACATGACAAATAGCACAACCCATAGCACCGAGACTGGCACCAATCAAGATACCAACACGATTCGTATCTTTGATACACCTGTTGAAAGCCTACCTGAAGACCTGTACATTCCACCACAGGCGTTTGCTATTTGGCTTGAGCAATTTGCAGGTCCGCTTGATTTTTTATTGTATCTGGTCAAAAAAAATAACTTTGATTTGACCGAAACAGCCATTTTACCCATTACCGAGCAGTATCTTAGCTATATCAAAGACTTAGATGAAGAATATTTTGAACTGGCAGGCGATTATTTGCTAATGGCAAGTACACTCATCGCCATCAAAAGCGAACTACTACTGCCACAGCCCGATATTGTTGATGATGAACTAAGTCCCAAAGCAAGGCTGATTAGAAAGCTAGAAGAATATGCCCAAATCAAAGAAGCTGCCAAACGACTAGACGGCTTAATTCGTCTTGAAAGAGATGTATTTTTAGCATGGACAAGCCTGCCTAGTGTTCAGGCAATGCGTGCTGAGCTACCAAAATACTCGCCCAATATTTTGATCAATAGTCTAGTCAATATGCACATTAAGACTGACCATCAGATACATACGGTCGCTACCGACCCTGTGCCGTTGCCTGAACGCATAGCTGACATCAGCCAAACCATGAGCAAACAAGGCAAAGCAACTTTTAAAGAACTTCTTAATCCCACTCAAGGCAAACTGGGCGTGGTGGTAAGTTTTGTGGCAATATTAGAACTGATAAAACGAGGTTTGATTGGCTTTGGTGAGGTGATGATCTCCAACGACATCAAGGCAGATGATTTATTTATCAATCCTGCACCAAAAAAACAAAAACAATCAGCATCGCTAAACGACCAATCATCAGCCAAGCAAGCAGTTGATGTTGAGCATATCGCATATGCCATTGATGAACAGACCTTATATTGGCTACACTAGGTATCATCTCACCATCAATCAGATAAGCCAATCAACACCCAAAACCGAACCCACCCATAACCGCCAATACAAACAAATAAAACATATGGAACAATCAATCAGTCCCACACCTTTAAACATCGCAGATGACAAACCGCTTGACGAACGCCAAGCCCTTGAAGAACATGCCACCGCCGAGGCTTTGAGTCGCTACATTGAAGTTTTACTGCACGCCAGTGAAACCCCTTTAACCGACAATGACCTAAAAAAGCACCTATCTATGAGTCATAACGAACTGCAGATGGCACTTATTATCCTAAAAGAGCGACTCTCAGGCAGTGTACTGGCACTAGGCAAAACCGCCAGTGGCTATCGCCTACAGATTAAGGATAGCTACGCAAGACTTATTCAGCAGATTTTCCCCGAGCGACTTGAAACGCTAAGCCAAGCCCTACTTGAAACCTTAAGCGTCATCGCTTACAAACAGCCTGTTACTCGTGGGGACATCGAACAGGTGCGTGGCGTTACTGTCTCTAGTAATATTCTAAGACAACTGTTTGATAAGGGCTGGATTGTAGAAAAAGGTCATAAAGACACACTGGGAAAACCCGCCCTACTGCACACCACGCCTGCTTTTTTGGACGCGTTTGGTCTAAATAGTCTTGATGAGTTACCACCACTGCCCGAATTGCCAAACCTAAAACCCAATGATACACACTCAAGCCCCCCATAACCAATCATCATGCTTGCTTAATCATAAAACAGCTGATAAAAAGTTACTATTTGTATTTTTAACTTGCCAAATCTACATCAACCCTTTATCATAAAATCTTTTAACATTGTGAAATGTTATTTTCCAACCACAGGAACATCATCATGAACGACATGACCAGCATCACCGACACACAAGAGTCCACCCAATCTCGTCCAGAAGGCGAAAAACTCCAAAAATTACTCGCTCGCATGGGTCTAGGCTCACGGCGTGGTCTAGAAGACATCATCAAGGCGGGGCGTGTCTCCATCAATGGGCAAATCGCGACTCTAGGCGACCGTGCCACCACCACTGATGAGATTCGTGTTGATGGGCGACTTGTACGCATCAAAGCAGAAAGAGAAAAACGCCGCCGTGTCATCGCTTATCATAAACCTGAAGGCGAGATTTCGTCCGCATCCGACCCAGAAGGTCGCCCTACCGTCTTTGATCGTCTGCCCAAATTGACAGGTGATAGATGGGTCATGGTCGGTCGTCTAGACATTAATTCATCAGGGCTACTGCTATTTACCAACGATGGCGAATTGGCTCATCGGCTCATGCACCCATCAAGCGAGATAACTCGTGAGTATGCGGTGCGTGTGCTAGGCGAGGTAACCCCAACAATTGCCCAGAATTTAACTCGTGGCGTTGAACTTGAAGATGGCATGGCAAAGTTTGATGACATCAAAGAAGGTGGCGGTGCTGGCGTTAATAAGTGGTATCATGTCAAAATCAAAGAAGGTCGTAAGCGTGAAGTGCGTCGTATGTTCGAATCCCAAGAACTTAAAGTCTCACGCCTGATTCGTACTCGCTACGGCACTGTGCTACTACCAAAAGAGCTGCGTACAGGGCGATTTATTGAGCTTGACGCCAAAGAAATCGGCAAACTCATCGAAACGGTCGGTCTACGCCCTCGCATTGGTACAGGCTTAAACACTGCCACCAAAGAAAAACAAGCTCGCATTCATAAAAAACCACTAAAATCTCGTGAGATTCGCCGTCAAAAGCACGAAAGACATGAACGAGAAGAAGAACGCCGCAACCGTATGAACGGCAAATCTACCCATAAAGGCAGATCGCAATCAAAAGAGCGTACCGAAAAATCAAATTCGCCCAACCTAAAAAACGCCAAGTTTTATCAGGTTTGACAAGTTTGATGACAACAAATAGCTCATCGCAAGGAAGTTATCATGTATCCGTTTTTACGCTTAACCAAAACAATCATCAAAAGCTCGCTTAGTCTCAAACAAGGAGATGGCTTAAGTTTGACTGATATCAGCGAATATCATTTCACCGCCAATGTGAATGACATTGATAATTTTCTTGAGATGAACAATGGACGGATTTTTACGCTATTTGACTTAGGTCGTACTGATTTTGCCATTCGTACAGGACTTGGGGCAAAGCTCATCAAAAATCGCTGGGGCTTGGTGGTGGCGGGCAGTACCATTCAGTATCGCAAGCGAATTCGTGCTTTTGATAAGGTTACAATGAAAACTCGTATTTGTGCGATTGATGAACGATGGTTTTATATTGAGCAGACGATGTGGGTCAAGGGTAAATGCACCTGCCATGCTTTATTGCGTACTGCGGTTACAAATTTTAAATCTGGCAAAACCCTACCCACCAAAGAAGTCTTGGACAGCCTAGGCTACACCGACATCAATCTGCCACCCGATGAATGGGTGCAGGCGTGGATTGAAACAGACAGACTGCGTCCTTATCCAAGTGAGTAGCTTTATATGACAGATTTTATCACAGTCTCATGCAACAATAGATGCAATCTATTGGGTAGAATTTAATTGCGTCTCATTAATCAAATAAACATACACTAAATGCAATACCAACAACCACTTATTACCACAAAGCAAGCCAAAGTATAACAAGGCAACCAATATATAAAATCCAAAAATATGACCATTTATTTTATGAATATTTATTATCAATTGTATCAAAATATGTTTTAATACACAAAAAAAAGCAAAGACTGCACAATTATAAATCTTTGCATAATATATGACAGACTGTCAAGTAACCAATATTGACAGCCTTCCCATCATCACGAAATAAGTAATGATGCTATTGTTTTTAAGTTCTTTTAAATAGGTTTTACTTTCATTTTTTATGATTGAGATAATCGCATGACCACAACAATTACCGCACCAGACTTTGTCCGCCACCAAGCCCTAATAAATTGGGTTGCCAAAATCGCAACTCTCACCAAGCCCGCTCGCATTGAATGGTGCGATGGCTCAGAAGAAGAGTATAACCGCCTAATCAATCTGATGATTGACAATGGCACCATGATTAAGCTCAATGAAGAAAAGCACCCAAATTCTTATTTGGCATTTTCCGACCCTTCTGATGTGGCTCGTGTAGAAGACCGCACTTTTATCTGCTCAGAACAAGAGATTGATGCTGGTGCAACCAATAATTGGAAAGCCCCGAGCGAGATGCGTGCCATCTTAAATGAAAAATTTGATGGTTGCATGGCAGGTCGCATCATGTATGTTGTGCCGTTTAGCATGGGTCCTTTGGGTAGCCATATCGCCCACATTGGTGTTGAACTGACCGACAGCCCTTATGTCGTAACGAGCATGCGTAAAATGGCTCGTATGGGCAAAGCAGTTTATGATGCACTTGGCGAATCAGGCGATTTTGTGCCTTGCGTTCACTCTGTGGGTGCACCACTGACAGCAGGTCAAAAAGATGTGGCATGGCCTTGTAATGATGACAAATACATCGTCCACTTCCCAGAAACTCGTGAAATCTGGTCTTATGGTTCAGGCTATGGTGGCAACGCCCTACTTGGCAAAAAATGCCTAGCACTTCGCATTGCATCTGTCATGGGTCGTGAGCAAGGTTGGTTGGCTGAGCACATGCTTATCTTGGGTGTAACCAATCCGCAAGGCAAAAAACATTATATCGCTGCAGCATTCCCATCGGCCTGTGGTAAAACTAATTTTGCCATGTTGATTCCACCGGCAGGCTATGAAGGCTGGAAAGTTGAAACTGTTGGCGATGACATCGCTTGGATTAAACCATCAGCTGACGGCAAACTATACGCCATCAATCCAGAAGCAGGCTTCTTTGGTGTCGCTCCTGGTACAAATACCAAAACAAACTCCAACTGTATGAGTACATTGCATTCCGATGTTATTTATACCAATGTCGCCATGACAGAAGATGGTGAAGCATGGTGGGAAGGCAAAACCAAAGAAACACCAGAAAATCTCATCAACTGGAAGCGAGAAAAACATGACGGTAGTGAAAAAGCATCACATGCCAACGCTCGCTTTACTGTATCGGCAGCTCAATGCCCTTCCATCGACCCACAATGGGAAAACCCTGAAGGTGTGCCAATTTCTGCATTCATCTTTGGTGGTCGTCGTGCCGACACTGTGCCATTAGTATCTGAAGCCTTTGACTGGGTAGATGGCGTGTATAAAGCCGCCACCATGGGTTCTGAAACCACTGCCGCCGCCACAGGTGCACAAGGTGTGGTACGCCGTGATCCATTTGCAATGTTGCCATTTGCAGGCTATAACATGGCTGATTATTTTACCAACTGGCTAGAAATGGGTGAAAAACTAGAACAACTAACCCAAGCTCATGGCACGCAACTACCCAAAATGTTTAAGGTGAACTGGTTCCGCCGTGATGCCGATGGCAACTTCGTATGGCCTGGCTTTGGACAGAATATGCGTGTACTAGAATGGATTATTAACCGTTGTGAAGGCAGTGCCAATGCTGTTCATACGCCGATTGGTCTTGTTCCAACTTATAATGACATCAATTGGGCAGAATCTGATTTTAGCGAACAGGAATTTGATTTGTTAACCAGTCAAGATAAAGATGCTTGGATAAAAGAACTGGCAGATCACAAAGTCTTGTTTGAAAAACTAGGCGAGCGTATGCCACAAACCCTAATTGACCATCAAGCTAAGTTGGTTAATGACATTCAAGCTCTATAAGTCAAGTTCAGTTATCACAAGATGACATCTTGCACAAATGCCTTAATCTAAAATTTTAGATTAAGGCATTTTTATATTTCTTGATTTGCTACTTTAGCCATAAAAAATAGTAAGTATATTATATAAAATTCATAAAAAAGACAGCACAAGACCGTCTTTTATTGTATCAACACCAAGTCAATTAGCCAAAAAATGACTCATCAAATGCCATGATACTCTCAGAACCTGCCTTTGCCATTTGCGCATGAGCAAAAAGTTTGGGCAAGATGCGTGATACAAAATAATTGGCGAGCTTGATACGCTCATTGTAAAACTCGCCTACTTTAGATTCGCTAGCATTAACAACAAGCAGGTACATATAGCCATAACACAGATAACCTACTGCGTGCAGATAATCCACTGCAGAAGTGTTGATGGCGTGCACATCAGTCTTAGAGACACTTATTAAATCTTTGGTGAGTTGTTCAACACACTCTACTGCATCTACCAAAGATGCTTTAATGACATGTTGGGTTTGGCTAGCTTGGCAGGCAGTGCGAATTTCATTTAAAAAAGCAAACATTGCTTTACCATCATTTTTTATCACCTTACGACCCAACAGGTCAAGCGACTGAATGCCATTCGTTCCTTCATAAATTTGACTGATGCGAGTATCACGGACAATCTGCTCCATACCCCATTCACGGATATAGCCATGACCACCAAAAACCTGCTGACAATCAACGGTTGCATGGAATGCCATATCGGTCAAAAACGCTTTTACAACAGGGGTAAGCAAAGCAACCTTGGCACTAGCTTGGGATTTTTGAGTATCGTCATCACTAAATTTCACCACATCAAGTGCCTTTGCAACATACATGGCAAAGGTACGAGAAGCAACACTATTGGCTTTGGCATTGAGTAACATACGGCGAACATCACCAAAGCCAATGATTGGGTCGGCTGCCTTATCGGTATTTTTAACACCATCATCGTGGCGACCTTGTAGACGGTCTTTGGCATAGTTGCACGCATTTTGATAAGCCAGCACGCTTGCTCCCAAGCCTTGCAGCCCCATTGTTACACGCTCATAATTCATCATGACGAACATGGTGGCAAGCCCTGTATTTTCTGCACCCACTATATAACCCTTAGCATTATCAAAATTCATCACGCAAGTTGCTGATGCTTTAATACCCATTTTATGTTCAATTGAGCCTGCTGACACATGGTTTCTTTCGCCCAAGCTACCATCATCATCAATAAGAAATTTTGGCACAATAAATAACGATATGCCTTTTGAGCCGGCAGGGGCATCAGGTGTTTTTGCAAGCACTAGATGGATAATATTATCCGCCAAATCATGCTCACCACCTGTGATAAAAATCTTCGTCCCCGTGATGTTATAAGAGCCATCAGCATTCGGTACGGCACGGGTCTTAATGATGCCCAAGTCTGTTCCTGCGTGTGCTTCAGTTAGGCACATCGTCCCTGACCATTCACCTGTATAGAGCTTAGGCAAATAAGTTGCCTTTTGTTCATCACTACCTCCAGCCTGCAAGCACAGACTCGCCCCAACGGTCAAGTTTGGATATAAAGCAAAGGACTGGTTCGCCGAGAACATCATCTCTTCGGTGAGCATACTGACCATCTTTGGCATACCCTGCCCACCAAATTCAGGCGAACCACCCAAGCCAATCCAGCCCATCTCGCTGTACGCACGAAATGCTTCTTTAAAGCCTGTTGGGGTGGCAACCTTACCATCGCCTAGATATGTTGCACCCTCTTCATCGCCTGACTGATTCAGTGGCAGTAGTACCTCACGACTAAATTTTGCCATCTCCTCTAAAATCATATCCACCGTATCGCCATCCATATGCGACAATGCCGGTGTATTTTTCCATAAATTTGGTGCGTCAAAGACTTCGTTTAGCGTAAAACGCATTTCGTCCAAAGGTGCGGTATAGGTCAAAGTCATCACTAACTCCTTTTATATCCTGAATGCAATAAGACAGTTTTATCAAAACATATTTTGACCATCAGGTCAAGATAAAAGTGGTTTGCTAACTGCTGGCTCAATTAAGCCACCATCAATCGGTTTTTAATTTAGCCATTTTAAAAAGCAAACTGCTCACTTGTCATCGCCATCAAAGTCGTATGGCTACTATTGATGCGTGCAGCATGAACAAAAGTGCGTGGCATGAGCTTGGCAAAATAAAACTCTGCCGTTTTTACTTTGGCATCATAAAAACCATATTCGCCTTGCAAAGACTTGTCCACATCCAAACTTGCATTCATCTCATCAAGCTTGGCATAAGCCACTACTGCCATTCTTGCCCATAAGTAGCCTAGCGTTACATAACCACTAAAAAATAGATAATCTACCGCTGCTGCACCCACAGCATCGAGATTCTGCGTGCCTTGCATGCCGATGCGTGCGGTAATATCGCCCCACTGCCTATTTAATTTGGCAAGCTGACCAATCATCTGCCCCATACGGTCATCATCTTGATTTTCTTTGCAGAACTGATGGATGATTTTGGTGAAGTTTGCCAACAACCTACCTTGTGAACCTAGCACCTTGCGTACCAATAAATCTAAGGATTGAATCTCTGTTGTTCCCTCATACAAACAAGCAATGCGAGTATCACGCAGATTTTGTTCCATACCCCATTCACTGATATAGCCATGACCGCCATAGACTTGCACACCCAAATTGGCTGATTCAAGCCCTGTCTCCGTCAAGAATGCTTTGGCAATCGGTGTTAATAATGACAGCATTTCATCAGCAAATTTAGCCTCCGCTCCATCAGCCTTTGCCACAATATCAGCAAACCAAGATAGATAGTATACCAAAGCCCTACCCCCTTCACTGAACGCTTTTTGAGTCAGTAGCATATTTCTGACCGCAGGATGATGAATGATGCTATCGGCAGGCTTATTAGGTTCTTTTGCTCCAGAAATCGAACGCATGGCAGTGCGGTCTTTGGCATATTTTAGTGAACCTTGAAAGGCAAATTCTGATGCTGCCAAGCCCTGAATTGCCGTGCCAATGCGTGCAACATTCATAAAGGTAAACATACAGTTAAGACCACGATTCTTTGGTCCAATCAGATAACCAGTCGCCCCATCAAAATTCATCACACAAGTTGCTGATGCTTTGATGCCCATTTTATGTTCAATAGAGCCACACGCCACGCCATTACGCTCGCCCAGCGTTCCATCGCCATCAACCAAGAATTTTGGCACAATAAATAGCGAAATCCCTTTCGTACCAGCAGGGGCGTCAGGTAAGCGTGCCAAAACAATGTGAATGATATTCTCAGTAAGGTCATGCTCACCTGCCGAAATAAAGATTTTTTGTCCTGTAATGGCATAGCTACCATCAGCATTCGGCACAGCACGAGTCTTAATAATGCCCAAGTCCGAACCTGCGTGTGCTTCGGTTAGGCACATTGTCCCTGACCAGACACCTGTATTCATCTTCTCTAGATAAGTTGCTTTTTGTTCATCAGTGCCATGATGTTCAATGGTCTGTATCGCCCCATGCGACAAACCCGGATACATCGCAAATGACCAGTTTGCTGCACCCATGATCTCACTGACCGCACTTGACAGTGAAGTTGGTAACCCAAGACCACCAAAGTCTGGATCAGCGTTTAATGCTGCAAAACCAAGCTCACAATACTGCTCATAAGCCTCTTTAAAACCTGTCGGCGTTATTACCGCACCATCTTTAAAGGCACAGCCCTCAATATCGCCTGTGCGGTTGAGCGGAGATAGTACCGACTGAGCAAAGTCCGCCGCCGCCTCAAGATAGCTATTAATCGTATCAATGTCTAGCTCACAATAATCAGGAATGTTGGCGTAGTGGGCTTGTGAGTCTAACAGTTCGTGCATCACAAACTTCATATCACGAATCGGTGCGATATATTGCATAATCCATCTCCATAGAAAATAATATCAAACAATCACATGACTAACTGTAAAATAAAGCAACCATTCCTGCAATGCCCTGAAAAAGACTGGGCAGTCATTTTAAATGCTTGTCATTATTTTGGTTATTGGTTAAAACCCACTAGCACCATTTAGATTCATTCGCTGTTTTTATTGGCAATTACATTGTCTTTTTTAATTAGGTCAATTAAGCAAATACGCCAAATATCCGAATAAAGTTTGAGAAAAACCCAAAAACATGGTTTAATACCGTCTATTGACCAACTACCCAGATTAGCCATCCATCATGTCCATACATTCGCCGTCCATTACCGCCACACTAAAACAAACGCCCGCTGATTTTATCGTTACCGAACAGCTAACCTTAGATTTTGATAGTGTGGGTGAGCATTTATGGGTATATGTCGAGAAAATCAATCTCAACACCACTTTTGTTGCACGCCTGCTATCAAACTGGGCAAACATCCCTAGTCGTGATGTGGGGTATTCAGGATTAAAAGACCGTCATGCCAAAACCTACCAATGGTTTAGTCTGCGTTTACCCACCAAAACCCTACCTGATGGCAATTTTGATGATTTTATTAAAGACAAGCTCCACGCCAATGAAGCAGTACACATCATAAAATCAGCTTGGCATGGTCGCAAGCTCAATCGTGGCACACACAAGAACAATCACTTTTGCATCACTTTAAAAAACATTAAAGGCGATCAATTCGCCATCAATGCACGACTAGAACATCTCTTGCAACATGGCGTACCAAACTATTTTGGCGAACAACGGTTTGGTAATGGTGGTGAAAACATCACCAAAGCGATTGCTTTTTTTGAACAGTTACTAAACAGCGATAAACCCTACAAACCTCATAAAAAAGACCTAGAACGCCATAGCCTGCTTATTTCATCGGCTCGTAGCCATCTATTTAATGAGATTTTGGCTACTCGTGTAGCAGATGACAGTTGGGACAAACCCTTAACGGGAGAAGTGTTCAATCTTGATGGCACAGGTTCAATTTTTACTGCAGACATTGATGACACAATCATTAAACGGCTACAAATACATGACATACACCCCACCATCGCCTTATATGGCGTAGGCGATAATAAAGCCAGTCAAGATGCACTTGCCACTGAAAATCATATTTTTCATGATGACAAATACCGCACACTTGTTCAAGGCTTAGAAAAAGTAGGCATCAAGATGGCTCGCCGTGCCACTCGCCTTTTGGTGCATGAGTTAGTATGGCAATGGCAAGATGATACGACTTTGGTGGTTGAATTCACCCTGCCTAAAGGTACATTTGCCACAGTGGTGCTATCAGCCTTTATTGATGTGCTAAGCGAACCAAATCGCCCAAGCATTCTTAGCGAGCAATCTTAATGGACGGTCATTTGGCAACCACGAACATTGTATACCCAACCTATCGCATCTATAGATTAAATCCGTATAATATATCTATCACACAGTCTGATTTGAATTAAGCATATGTTCATTAAAAAAACCACACAGCTAACACGCCTATCTTTAATCATGCTAACAACACTAATGGCCACGCAGGCACAGGCGTTAGATATTACAGATGATAAAACCATTCAAGCAATCTTAGCACAATTAAACACCCAAGATAGCCTAGCATATACCCATTCTCAAGAAAACACGATTGACACACCACCTAAGCCCATCTGCTCACCAGATGCCCTAAAAGTCAATATTGAGCATTTTGCTTATGATGAAGTGATTGCTGAATATCTGGTATGGAGTGGTTATGGCGACCAAGAGCATGAGAACAAACTCATTCATAAAGATGTCAAAGAACCACTACAAACATTGGTTAAGGCTGCCGCTAAAGATAAAGTAGCCCTATACCCAAGCTCTATTTTTCGCTCAGTGCGTGCCCAAGATGCCATCATCAAGCGTAAGCTTCGTCAAAAACAGCCCATTGAGACCATCTATCACACTTCCTCACCTGCAGGATATTCCGAACATCACACAGGATATGCGGTAGATTTTGCTCCGATTGATGAGAAATTCACCAAGACCAAAGGCTATCAATGGCTACTTGATCATGCCCATAAATACGGTTGGGAACAGACATTCACCAAAGAGTATTCCGAAAAAAGCGGTGTATCAGAAGAATCATGGCACTGGCGATATATTGGTGATGAGCACGGACAAAGCCTATTTGCACCACGATATTGTCAGCCCTATGAACATCTAGCAGAACCCACCTTTGACGACAACACAGAACAAGAATCACAAAGCAATGATGGTAGCGGATAATGATTGGTTGATATGAAAAAACCGCTCAAAAGAACGGTTTAATTTTAAAAACAATCAATATCAGCAAATACCTGCTTCCTTCTCGGCAGCTTCTACCGTCTGACGAATTAAAGTGTTGATTGTCATTGGACCAACACCACCTGGAACAGGTGTGTAGGCTGCTGCCACCGCTTGAATGCCATCAAGCTCAATGTCGCCACAACCGCCATCTGGCGTTGGATGGAATCCTGCGTCCACAACGATTACCCCCTGCTTAATCCAGTCTTTTTTAATCAGCTCTGGCACACCCACCGCACCAACAACAATATCAGCATTACGAACATGCTCGGCAAGATTTTGGGTGCGTGAATGACATATGGTAACCGTGCAGTTAGCATTTAATAGCATCGCTGCCATTGGCTTACCCAAAATAGCACTGCGACCAATCACCACCGCATGCTTGCCTGACAGCTCAATATTATGATGAGTAAGCAGGTGCATGATGCCTTGTGGCGTACAAGAACCATAAGCTGACTCACCCATCGCCATGCGTCCATAGCCCAAACAAGTAACGCCATCAACATCTTTATCCAGACTAATACGGTCAAAACACGCACGCTCATCAATCTGTGATGGCACAGGGTGTTGCAACAAAATGCCATGAACATCAGGGTTGGCATTTAGCTCGTCAATCTTGGCAAGCAACTCTTCAGTGGTGGTATTCTTAGGCATTTCCACACGAATGCTATCCATGCCGATACGCTTGCAGGCGTTGCCTTTCATACGCACATAAGTCGCTGATGCTGGGTCATCGCCAACCAAAATGGTCGCCAAAATTGGTGTACGACCCGTCTTGTCTTTTAATGTCGCCACTCGTACCGATAGTTCATGCTCAACCGAGCTTGCCAACGCCTTGCCATCTAAAATCTGTACCATAAAGCCTTCCTTTATTAAATAAAAATTAGCCAAAAACCATATCACCAACCGTCTAAACAGACAACTCTTGATGGGTGGATTGTACCACATCAAAGCGTAATTTTTCTAGCGGTGCGTCATCGGTTTTATTTGTCTCACCGACATTGTCTGCATGAATTGTTTCAAGTGAAATCTGCACTGTGCCACCCTGACTTAAATCACCAAATAAAATCATCTCTGCCAGCACTTTTTTGATTTCATTTTGGATAAGTCTTGCCATCGGGCGTGCACCCATAAGCCTATCATATCCATTTTTGGCAAGATACTGGCGTACTGCATCATCTACTTCTAGTAAAACTTGCTTATCATTAAGCTGGGTTTGTAACTCGGCGATGAATTTATCCACCACAGAGATGATAACTTTCTCATCAAGCGGTGCAAAATTGACAATAGCGTCCAAGCGATTACGAAACTCAGGCGTAAAGGCACGCTTTAACGCTTCGCCATTATCACTGGTGTGGTCTTGATGTGTAAAACCCATAGACGCTCGGCTAATGCTTGTAGCACCAACATTGGTCGTCATGACCAAAACCACCTGCTTAAATGATACAACACGACCATTATTGTCCGTCAATGTGCCATGGTCCATGACTTGCAACAGCAGATTAAACACATCAGGATGTGCCTTTTCAATCTCATCAAGTAGTAGTACGGAATATGGGTGTTTATGGATTTTTTCGGTCAATAGCCCACCTTGCTCAAATCCCACATAACCTGGCGGCGAACCAATCAAGCGTGAAGCCGTATGAGATTCCATGTATTCACTCATATCAAAGCGTACAAGCTCCACTCCCAAGGCTAAGGCAAGCTGCTTACAGACTTCTGTCTTACCCACGCCTGTTGGACCTGAAAACATGAAGGCACCAATAGGCTTATCAACTGGTTTTAGTCCAGCCCGTGATAATTTGATGGCATCAACCAAGCCATCAATTGCTTCATCTTGCCCAAAAATAACATGTTTGAGATTACAAGCTAAATGTTTTAAACTTTCTTTATCGTCTTTTGAGACAGATTTTGGTGGTATGCGAGCAATTTTTGAAACCACCTCTTCAACCATCGCCACATCAATAACCGTGGGGCTATCCGCATTTATTCCATCATCTTTGGCAGTAAACCGAGTGCGTGCACCCACCTCATCCATCACATCAATCGCCTTGTCAGGCAAAAACCTATCTTGAATGTAGCGTGCTGATAAAGACACCGCCGCCTCGAGTGCCTCATCGGTATAATAAACATGATGATGTGACTCATATTTATCCTTTAAACCCTTTAAAATACCCAGTGCATCAGCTTGACTGGGTTCTGCTATATCAATACGCTGAAATCTACGAGATAATGCTTGGTCTTTTTCAAAGATTTGACGGTATTCATTAAAGGTTGTCGAACCAATACAACGAAGCTCACCATTTGACAAAGCAGGCTTGATAAGGTTGGACATATCCATCATGCTACTCATGGTTAAGCCTGTCCCAATCATGGTGTGAATCTCATCAATAAACAGCACTGCATCTTGCTCGCTATTTAGGGCGTGCAAGATGGCTTTTAGGCGGTCTTCAAAGTCGCCACGAAATTTCGTTCCCGCCACCAAAGACCCAATATCCAAGGCATAGATGATGGTGTTTTTTAGTGGTTTTGGTGCTTTATCATGGACGATAAGCCATGCCAAACCCTCTGCAATGGCAGTTTTACCCACACCTGCCTCCCCCACAAGCAAAGGATTATTTTTGCGGCGACGACACAGCACTTGGGCTGTACGCTCAATCTCTGCCTCACGACCAATCAGCGGGTCAATCTTTGCCGCTTTGGCTTTTTCGTTCAGATTGATGGTAAATGCTTGGATAGGATTTTTAATCTTGGTGGTTGTCTGTCTTGGCTTATTGTCAGCAGAATTAGCAGACTCTAATTCTTCTGACTGACCACGATGTGAGATATAACGAAGCACTCGCAGTTTACTAATATCATGTGTCGTTAGTAAATGTAGTGCTTGCGTATCTTTTTCACCAAAAATCGCCACCAAAATATCCACACAATCAATCAAACGCTCTGTACCACTAGATTGCTGATGCCAGATGGCTCTTTGCAAGACTCGCTCACAGCTCTTGGTGGGTTTGGCAGTCAGCCTATCATCAGCTGTTTTTGGAATATAGTCCGCCAAATAAATCTTTAGAGCATCGCCAAGCTTATCAATATCCACACCAAAATCACCAAACATCTCCTGAATATTAGGACTGCTTAACAAACCAAGCAACAAATGCTCTACCGTAATAAACTCATGGCGATGATTTTTGGTATAACGCTCAATCTCTTGACGCACCAATTGAAAATCCGTACTAAACATCACTCTCCTACCATATCTAATTTTTTACCCCAAGCTGCACAATTAGGCAAAGTTAGTAAGCCTGATTATTGCTGTTCGGATATTACCAAAGGTTTTTGTTATCAATGGATTATTAAAACTCAACCTTCTATCTTAATTTTTTTCAAGTGTAGCTAAAAGCGGATACTCCAACGCTTCAGCCAATTCGGTTACTTGAGCGACTCGCATTTCAGCGATATCGTATGGCAAAACTGCCACCACCGCACGACCTTTCTCATGAACACAATACATCAGTTCCACCGCTTTATCCAGCGTATGCCCAAAGACATCAACCAAGACATGAACCACAAAATCCATTGTCGTATAATCATCATTATGCAAAACGACCGAATACAGCAGCGGCTCTAGGCGTTCGGTCGCCACATCCGTTATCTCATCTAAGGCGACATCAGAGTCCATATCAAAGGTCATACCCGATGGCTTCATTTGATGATTTTGATGGGAGAATATACTCATAAGTAAATCATTATTCATAATTAAGTGGTTATTAATAATAGTCTTATACATACCTAACAAAAAGCCGAGCCTACGCCCGACCTTTGGTTAATTGCTTTTGATTGGTTTTTTTGTTTATACTCCCCACCTCTGATAATGAAGTCGGTGCATCACCGATGATTTTACCAACCCGCCAATTATACAACTGCTGAATTTTTTGTTCACCTGCGATCAGCTCAAGTTTCATCTGGCGTGGCACAAAACCTTTTGGCATCACAAAACGCCCACGAATATTTGCCACACCATCAATCTGATAATTTGATGGCTCTAGCGGAATCTCCACCATACTGGTAGCATTAAGCAGTGTTAGGCGTGGTATCATACTCACCGCCCTACCTGATACATCAATCATGGCAACATCAAAGCGATATTCAAATATATTTTCAGGCAAAGCAACAATCTTAGACCCAATCACTTTTAACGCCACACCACCTTGTGCTGCCACCGATGATTTTAACAAATCATTGACTTGAGTAAGCTGTAGATTTTTAATTTCCAGATTGTTTTGCTCTGTATTTAAGCGTTCGATATTGTTAAGGCTAATGTCTCGCTCTTTGGTGATGGCATCAATCTGCTGTTTTAGGCGGATATTTTCAGCAGACAATGTACTTACATCTGTAGATTTTCCTGTCTCAATAGCAGCGTATTTAGCGGTGTATAGCCCTTGACGATGACCAAACCGATAACCAACAAACGCCACAACCAGCGATGTAAACACCAATGCCACCAAAAAGAGTGCTAAGATTTGTGCGGTAGTGCCAACCTGACTCTTTGAGTGAATCGCTCTATGTTGTGATTGTAATGTTTTTGACATAATCTTTACAATAAACCAAACAAAATTTAGTTATTATAGCAAATATCTCATTAGACTTTTAACTATTTTATCAAAAAATCTAAAAGTTCACAAAAACACTTCGCTCTCATACAGCCCAAACCAGACTTGATTTCTAAGTCTTATTTAATTTCAATCGCTTTAGACGCAAAGCATTGGTAAGCACCGAGATAGAGCTCAACGCCATTGCCGCCGCTGCAATAATTGGGTTAAGCAATCCCACACCTGCCAATACGATACCAATGGCATTATAAATAAAAGCAAAAAATAAGTTTTGCTTAATAATGGCAAGCGTAGCTTTTGCGATGACAACCGCATGATGGGCGTGCGTTACTGAGTCACCAATAATCTCAGCGGTAGCCGTGTGCTTGGCGATACTTGCCGCATCATGCACCGAGAAGCTCGCTCGAGCAGCTGCCATCGCTGGTGCATCATTCACACCATCACCCACCATCGCCACCTGTTTGCCTTGTTGTTGCAATTTGATGATTTCATCTGCCTTGTCTCGTGGTGACATTTTGCCATAGTGGTTATCAATACCAAGCTCACCTGCGATATGTGCCACCACACCATCGTGATCGCCACTCATCATGATGACATTGATGCCATCTTGTTGTAGATGATTGATGACAGTTTTGGCATGATCTTTTGGTTTATCAAGCAAAGCAAATACAGCCAAAACACGCCCATCAACCGATAAAGCAACCTGCGTGGCGATTTGCCAAATGCTATCAAAGAGATGATTGTTAGGAGTGGATAAGGATGGCTCATCATCCATTAAGGTAGCGTGTGGATAGATGATGTTCGCTTTTTGCGACCGATTTAGCTCTTTAAAATCACCATCAAAGCCCACAAAACCCAGCGCTCCAACTTTAATCACACCCACGCCCGCCATTTCTCCCATCATGCCCTGTCCGACAATGGTGGTAGGATTATCAATCTCTTTTAGACTTAAGTTTTGCTGTAAAGCAGTGTTCACTAGTGTATTTGCTAGCGGATGATTGGCGTATTGCTCAAGGCTTGCTGTTAACATCAATACCTCATCGTAACTTGCACCATCAGCCAAATAAACCGCTGCAATGCTAGGCACGCCCACCGTCAGCGTACCTGTCTTATCAAAGACAACTGTATCAACTGCTCCTGCCGCCTCCAAACTTACTGCGTCCTTAAAACGCACCCCATGCCGTGCTGCTGTTCCCATGCCTGCCATGATGGCAGCAGGCGTGGCAAGCCCCAAAGCACAAGGACAAGCAATCACCAACACCGCCACCGCTCGCATCAATGCTTCATCAAACACACCCAACATCAACCAATTGATCATAAAGACCAATATGGCAATCACCACCACGACAGGCACAAACACCGCTGTTACACGATCGGTCATTCTAGCAATACTGGCTTTTGTTCCTTGAGCCTCACCAAGTGCCAAGATGGTATCACCCAAAGCGGTATGTTCACCCAACCTTGACACTCGGTATTCAAAACCACCATCTAGCACAATACTTCCTGCTAGCACTATATCACCCACTTTTTTAAAGATGGGCTGACTCTCCCCTGTCAAGTGTGCCACATCCACCAAGCCCTCTCCCAGTATCATCTCGCCATCAGCAGCGATACGATCACCCATACGAGCTAGCAGAATATCATTCTCATTGACAAGTGCCATCTTGGTCGTAACCCATCGCTCACCTTGTCGCACAGGGACGGTAGTTGGCACCAAGCTCATCAGCATAGAGATGCTATCTAGGCTTTGTTGCTTGGTGCGTAGCTCTAGGTATTTACCCAGACTGACAAACGCCATCACCATCACCGATGCCTCAAAATAAACTTGATGATGAGACTGTTGCCCCATACTTAGCCATAGATAGGTTGAATACGCCCAAATCGCTGTCGTGCCTAAGGCTACTAGCGTATCCATATTGGCAAGACCACCACGAAGTGACGCCCACGCCCCCATATAAAACCGCCAACCAAAGCCAAACTGCACCACACTTGCCAACAAAAACTGCATCCATACAGGTATCATCAGCGAATGACTGCCCACCATCATGCCGACCATACCCACCCAAAAAGGCAAAGACAGCCCCCACAATAACACCAAGTACCAAGGAAAATCTGACGCATTGTCAGCCTGTTTACTTGCTCGGTTATGCTCATTATCAATCAGCTTACCCTCAAACCCCCCTTTCTTAATCCATGACAACACTTCTTGAGCATCTGCCTGATGATGGGTGATACTGAGTGTCTCAGTGGCAAAATTCACCTGTGCTGACACCACAGCAGGATTTTTATGCAATACCTTCTCTAGGCGGTTGGCACAGGCTTGGCAAGTCATGCCTAAGATGGCGTATCTTTGCTTAATGGGATCTTGGGTGGGTGTACTCATGCTTTTACCTATTATCTTTTTGTCTGCCATATTAATCTTACATGGGTACAAATAAAGAATATTCAACGATACTTTTAGATAGATACCGAATTTAGGCACAGCCGTTCTAGCATCATACATACTTTAAGTAATCTTAATGCTCTTTAGATGATCGCATTGTATATCCCAATAAACCCAAACCACCCAATAAAAAAACCGAAAAAATCACTTTTTTCGGTTTTTTATCCATTTCATCAAGTGTAACCAACTTCTGCATTTGTACAAAAATAAAAAGTCATATATTTTTCAATGAAGCTAGCAGGATTTATGGTTATTTGACTAGCACTTTTTTAATAAAAGGGATATGAAAAATATGTTTTATTTATTTGTCATGCAAAAACAGTGATTGAGTCTCCACGACGCCTGAAGGTCTTACACACTAAGTGGTGCTAAATCCCATCTCTTCAATGGTCTCTATGATTTGACTCTCATCAATCAGCTCATCATCATAAGTAACAACCGCCTGTTCAAGTGGCAAACTTACCTCGACTGCCTGCACACCTGCAAGCTCAACCAATGCATTATTGACCGAAGTTTTACAGCCACCACAAGTCATTCCAAAAACCTTTAAGGTCAAAGTTTCAATACTCACTTTTTCTCTCCAAAATAGTACTTTATATTTTCAAATACAGCTTAAATTACTTTATGGTGTTACAGGCACAACTTCCAAACCCAGTTTTTCATCTAGCCCAAACATGATATTCATGTTTTGTACTGCTTGCCCTGCTGCACCCTTAACCAGATTGTCCTGTACCACCATAATTGTCAAGATATCTCCATCTTGATGAATGCCAATTTTTAAAAAATTAGATGCACGAGTATGGCGAGTCTGTGGAAGCACCTGTTTTGGCAATACATCAACAAAAAACTCATCTTTAAATCTTGATTCAAACACCGCCTGCCAATCGACTTGCTGTCCTGCCTTGGTTAAGGTCAGATGAATAGTGCTAAACATACCACGAATCATCGGCACTAAGTGCGGTACAAAGCGAATTTTATGGTTAAATATTGAACCAAGCAACCCATGAACCCCTTGTTCAATCTCTGGCAAATGACGATGACCTGACACGCCATACGCACTAAAATTATCCGAAGTCTCACTAAATATCAAGTTCAGCTTAGCACTACGCCCTGCACCAGAGATGCCAGATTTAGCATCAATGATGATATGCTCATCAATCAGTGGCGTACTTTGACGGTTTTGTTCTGCAATAATGGCAGCCAAACCCAAGATGGCAGTAGTCGGATAACAACCAGGATTACCGACAACTTGAGCGTCTTTAATTAAATGGCGGTTAATCTCAGGCAGTCCATAAGCCGATTGTCTCAAAATCTCTTCACATTCGTGCGTCATGTCATACCACCGCTGAAAAGCGGTCAAATCTTGCAAACGAAAATCCGCTGCCAAATCAATGATTTTTACCCCACGACTTGTTAATAACGGTGCCGACTTCATCGCAACCCCATGCGGTGTCGCAAAAAACACCACATCACATTCAGTTAGCTTCTCATCATCAGCATCGCTAAAGGCGATATCACAAATACCACGCAAATTCGGAAATAGTTCGCTTACCTGCCTACCTACCTCTGTGCGAGAAGTTAGCATGACAATCATTATTAGCGGATGACAAGACAGCAGACGGATCAGCTCCACGCCTGTATAACCCGTACCACCGACAATACCCACTTTAATCTGCTTTTGTTGCTCTGACATACACCTCTCCACGCCAAAATTAGATATTAAAATACAAAAACACTACAAATTGTACCACCAATCCCCTTAACTGTGCCAGCCATTATCACAAAATAAGCAATTTACAAACCAACACAACCACATTTTTAGCGAATTTAAAACCGCTTTTTAACATTCACCATCAACTACAACCAAACCTTTTGCTAATTTTTAAAAATTTTTACTATTTTTTGCTATTTTGACTTGATAAAATCTGATTTTAAGTTAAGCTATATTGTTAATAATTTTCTCAAGCTCTCTTAAGCCACATATGACCATGTCAAAATCCGATAACACCAACTTTATCCCCGATTATGAGCAGATCGCTCACCACTACGCCAATATCATCAAAGGCAGCGGCGAAGACCTAAGCAGAGAAGGACTCTTAGATACGCCCATGCGTGCAGCCAAGGCTTTTGGCCACCTAACTCGTGGTTACCATCAGTCGCTTAAGGTTGTTGCTAATGATGCCATCTTTGCATCAGACAATCCTGAGTTAGTGTTGGTGCAAAATATTGAATTTTATTCTTTGTGCGAGCATCATCTACTACCTTTTTATGGTGTAGCTCATGTCGGCTATCTGCCTAATGGCAAGGTACTTGGTCTATCCAAAGTAGCACGCATCGTTGATATGTATGCTCGTCGCTTACAAATTCAAGAAAATCTCACCAAGCAAGTTGCCATTGCCATTGAAGAATTAACAGGGTGTCGTGGCGTGGCGGTCGTGATGGATGCCAGTCATATGTGCATGATGATGCGTGGTGTCGGCAAGCAACAATCCACCACTCGCACGGTCAGCATGCTGGGCGAATTCACCACCAACAACCAAGCTCGTGGTGAATTTTTGGATGCCATTCCAAGACGAAGTCCTGCTTTTGGTTAATCCAACCATCACTTCATTTACCCATAAGAGACACTCTTATGGGTTTTTTATCCCAAAAAACCAACAACTTAACCACCAAATAAGCCAAAGCCAACTTGAAAATTAACCAAAAGATGTTATAATGACCCTCACTGAAGTGTTCGCCAGCAGAGCGTATTCCTGAGCCGATAATCTTACTTTAGGAACGCATGACTACTATTTTGTTGAGCAGGCCTGCATCTTTGCGATGTATCAGGAAGCCATAATAAATAGTGATGCCTTCCGCCTTGAACTTCACGGTTCATGGTAACCCCTTTGCAGCGGCACTTTGGTATTTTTATTGCTTATTTTTAATAAAAATACCAAAAAATTGATAAAAATTTCATTTTTTTATTGACAAGCATAAAAAACCTGTTATAATACGCACCATCTTAAGCGACTTGCTAGATATTCCCCAATAGCTCAGTCGGTAGAGCATCGGACTGTTAATCCGTGTGTCCCTGGTTCGAGCCCAGGTTGGGGAGCCATTTTCTGCTAGAAACAGCAACAAAAAAGCCTTTCAATACGAAAGGCTTTTTTGTTTTTTAGCTTGAAAATCTCTATACAAATCCTTATTATAACCACAGATGACCATCATCGCTTTTTATATTTTATGACAAAATTAAGGAA
This sequence comes from Moraxella haemolytica, assembly GCF_030177935.1. NCBI lineage: Bacteria > Pseudomonadati > Pseudomonadota > Gammaproteobacteria > Moraxellales > Moraxellaceae > Moraxella > Moraxella haemolytica. The sequence goes on along the minus strand of NZ_CP089974.1, from coordinate 758,098 downwards.
AAATTCTTGAGCATTACCCGTACGCTTACCCTAGCACTAGATACTAACGAGCTACGCAATTTAGCTGGCGAATACAACAAACATCTAAAATACCTACAAGAACGCCTAGGAATCCAAATCATACAACGACAAAACAATTTCACCTTAATAGGTGATATTAACATGGTTGAGCGTGGTGAGTTCATTATTAACAAACTTGCTAAGATTGCCAACAATGACATCGATGGTGAAGAGTTGCATCTCATTATCCAATCAAGTCTGGCACGAGATGCTGTTAAATCAGACACCCAAAACAAAAAGCCTCTTTATGCCGACATTAGCCTAAGAACTCGCAAAGGTAAAATTACCCCTAGAGGCTACAATCAACAAGAATATGTCAAAAAAATCCTTATCTCCGATGTCTCATTTGGTGTCGGTCCTGCTGGCACAGGTAAGACTTATTTAGCGGTGGCTTGTGCCGTAGATATGCTAGAGCGTGGGGAGATTGAGCGAATCTTACTTGTACGACCTGCTGTTGAAGCGGGCGAAAAATTAGGTTTTTTACCAGGCGATTTAACCCAAAAGATTGATCCTTATTTGCGTCCGCTATATGATGCCTTATATGAAATGCTTGGGTTTGAAAAAGTAGGCAAGCTACTTGAGCGACAAATCATTGAGGTAGCCCCCCTTGCTTATATGCGTGGTCGCACACTGAATAATAGCTTTGTGATTCTTGATGAAGCACAAAATACCACACCAGAGCAGATGAAGATGTTTCTTACCCGACTAGGTTTTGGCTCTCGTGCGGTAATTACAGGCGACATGACACAAGTGGATTTGCCCCGTGGGCATAAGTCAGGTCTCTCCCAAGCTTTGGATATTTTATCCAAGATTGATGAGATTCACATCACTCGCTTTGACAGCAAAGATGTGGTGCGTCATCATTTGGTACAAAAAATCGTTCAGGCCTATGACGCCTTTGATGATGAACAAGAAAGGCTTAAAGCTGAGCGTAAGGCTGCACAACTCACCAAAGAGCTTGCCAAAACCCAAGAAGTACAAAACCAAAATGATGCGGAACCTAATAATGGCTAAAACCCTGTTCTATATTGATTATCACGATGAAATCGACAGTCAACGCTATGATGAGAAATATATAAGTCAAGTCATAGACCACACACTATCTATCATGAGCGATAAACTCAATAAAGGCGTTTGTTTTGCTTACTTTGAGGATGCGATGGATTACTGGCATCAATCCAAGACGCTAGACATCTACATTACTAACGCTATTGAAGGTAAAATGCTAAACTTGGAGGCTCATGGCAAAGATTACGCCACGAATATCTTGTCTTATCCAAGCGAACTACCGCCTGATGTTTTTGAGATGATGGGTGAGATACCACTAGGCGAACTCATCATCTGCCATGATGTTGTGGTGCGTGAAGCAAATGAACAAAATAAAACTTTTAAATCCCACCTCACCCATCTCATTGTGCATGGTATTTTGCATTTATTAGGTTTTGATCATGAAATCAGCGATATGGATGCAGACGAGATGGAGGGTTTTGAGATTGAGATTTTGCAAGGATTGGGTATTAGTAACCCCTACGCCTAGCTTCTTAAGTTGCTGTTTAGTCATTAATTAAACACGAAACCAAAAAAGCAATCTTGTCAGATTGCTTTTTTATTTGAATAAGGCACGGCTTAAATAACCGACAACTCATCTACAATCAATTGTAATTTATCATTAGGACAATCCGCACCTGTGATAGAACGACCAATTACCAAATAATCCGATCCATAGCTCAAGGCTTCTTTTGGTGTGCAGATACGCTGCTGGTCGTCTTTAGCATCGCTAGCTAGGCGAATACCAGGGGTGATGAGTTTAAAATCATCACCCAAATGCTGCTTTAATAGGCGAGCTTCTTGAGCGGAACACACCACACCATCTAAACCGGCATTTTTGGTTAAGGTTGCTAATCGTAACACCTGTGAGGTCATATCCCCTGCGATGCCAAGCTCTGCCAATTCTTCATTCGCCATTGAGGTTAAGACCGTAACAGCAATCAGTAGCGTCTGATAGTCGCCTGCTTGTAGGCGTGATTTAGCAAGCGTCATTGCCCTTGAACCTGACATGGCGTGTACATTGACCATCCACACACCCAAGTCGGCAGCTGATAGCACCGCCTGAGCGATGGTATTGGGAATATCATGGAATTTTAAATCCAAAAAAATCTCAAAGCCACGCTGATGGAATTCTTGCACCACCTTTGGACCACAAGCCGTAAAAAGTTCTTTGCCCACCTTTAGGCGACATAGCGTTGGATCTAAGGCATCTGCCAACATCAACGCCCCAGACAAGTCGTGTTTATCAACAGCGACAATAATAGGAGATTTAACCATGAGCTTAACTTATAGATTGGACGCTGGTGTGGTACTTGGTGCTGCATTCTCTACAATCACAGTATCCACAGGACGAATTTCAGCTTGTTGAGCCAGTTTAATATTTGCTTCAGTCAGCTGTGATTGGGCAAGTTTCAGCTCTTTTCTTAGACGGCTAATTTCCCATTTATTTTGAAGTACACGGAAAACAAGCAAAGCAAGCAACATTCCCAGAACAATACCAAGTGCAATTGTAACAACCAACAACAAACCAAGATTCATTGTCGGTACATGCGAGAACATCAAATTCACCGCAACTTCACTATTGTTCATCAGCACCAAGCCAATGGCATAAGCACAAACTGCTACCAAAAGAATAATCAAAATAATATGCATGGAACTTCTCTATTTAAAATAAAATGATATGCATGAAATCAGTCGTTAATTGCATCCACCGCTTCTCTTAATGCCTTGCCCGGCTTAAAATATGGCACGGCTTTCGCCTTAACAGCGACCGTCTCACCGGTACGAGGATTTCGGGCATTACGAGCATCTCGATGATGCAGACAAAAACTACCAAAGCCACGAACTTCTATGCGACCATCATGTGATAAGCTATCAACCATCAGACCGATAATTTCACGCACCGCTTCATCAACAATTGATTCTTCTATGCCATCGCATGCGGATGCTAAATTTGAGATTAGGTCAGATTTATTGATCACTTGCTGAGCTTGTTGCATATACCCCACCTTGGTTGATGGATCATCCATCAATTTACTTAACAAACATGCAATCTTTAGTAAGATTTTCGTCAGATGCTAATAATAACGGAAAAATTGGCAAATGTGAATGAATTTTTTGTTAGTTTTCATTATTTTGTTAGATATTTTATCATAACTAAAAATCCGTTAATATCCCAACTATGTAATCAGTTGGCAATCCACCATACTGTCATCATATGTAATTAGCATTTACAGTACATGACTAAAAAATTAGCAATAAAAAAGGGCAACGACTGTCACCCTTTTTTATTGCTAGGACTAAAATTAGCCTTTTAGCTGATTAGCAAAGATATCGCCTAGGGTTTTAGGCTGATTCTCCGCTGCAGTGTTTGATAACTCTCTGATGGCTTGACGCTCATCAGCTTCATCTTTGGCTTTCACAGATAGAGTGATACCACGAGATTTACGATCAATACGAACGATTTTTGCTTCTACTTCATCACCAACGCTTAGTACTTTAGAAGCATCTTCGGTACGCTCACGAGCGATGTCAGCAGCAGCTAGGTAGCCTTCTACTTCATCAGCTAGAGTAATAACAGCACCTTTAGCATCTACTTCTTTAACCGAACCTTTTACGATAGCACCACGGTCGTTAGCCAATAGATACTCATTGAATGGGTCAGAGTTAAGCTGTTTGATGCCTAGACTGATACGGTTAGCTTCTGCATCCACTTGTAGAACAACAGCTTCTACAGTATCGCCTTTGGTATAGTTGCGGATAGCTTCTTCGCCAGACTCAGTCCAAGAGATGTCTGATAGATGAACCAGACCATCAATACCGCCTTCTAGACCGATGAACAAGCCAAAGTCAGTGATTGACTTGATGGTACCAGAGATTTTGTCACCTTTGGCATGGTTTTTGTCAAACTCTTCCCATGGGTTTGGCATGGTTTGCTTGATGCCCAAGCTGATGCGACGACGCTCACCATCAATTTCAAGAACCATAACATCAACTTCATCGCCCACTTGAACAACTTTTGATGGGTGGATGTTTTTATTAGTATGATCCATTTCAGACACATGCACCAAACCTTCAATACCTTCTGCGATTTCTGCAAAGCAACCGTAGTCAGTTAGGTTAGTTACACAAGCTTTAGTGATGGTACCTACTGGGTAAGTTTGCTCAACTTCTCCCCAAGGATCAGAGCCAAGTTGTTTTAGACTTAGAGATACACGGTTACGCTCACGGTCAAACTTCAATACTTTTACTTTAAGGTCTTGACCAACTTCTACCGCTTCTGATGGATGCTTGATGCGTTTCCATGCCATATCAGTGATGTGCAGTAGACCATCAATGCCACCTAGATCAACGAATGCACCGTAGTCAGTTAGGTTCTTAACGATACCTTGAACTTCCATACCTTCTTCTAGCTTAGCTAGTAGCTCATCACGCTCAGCTGAGTTTTCAGCTTCCATAACAGCACGACGAGATACAACAATGTTGTTGCGTTGCTTGTCAATCTTGATGACTTTAAACTCTAGCTCTTTGCCTTCTAGATGAGTGGTTTCACGAACAGGACGAACATCTACCAATGAACCTGGTAGGAACGCACGCACAGAACCAATCTCAACAGTAAAGCCACCTTTAACTTTAGAAGAGATAAGACCAGTAACGATTTCGTCATTTTCATGAAGCTGCTCAAGAGCACGCCAACTTTCTTCACGCTTCGCTTTTTCACGAGAAAGAACAGTTTCGCCCATACCGTTGTCAACTTTTTCAACAACAACATCAACTTTATCGCCAATGGCAACTTCTAGTTCGCCAGCTTCGTTCAAGAATTCTGAACGCACAATAAAGCCTTCTGATTTCAGACCAGTGTCAACAGTGATACGCTCGTTGTCAATGGCAACGACTGTACCAGAAATTACAGCACCGATCTCAACTTTGATTTCGTTGGCGTTGCTTTGTTCAAACAGTTCAGCAAATGATAAACTCATTAGTAATACCTTAAAATTAGCCGTAGCCTGTCCAGCACAGTACGGTTCAAGTGATGTGTGCTATTGAGAGGTGCTGGTTTTGACTCAAATAGCAACACAAAAATATGATAAACCCAATAATTATATCAGATATTTATTAAAATAGATAGCGATTTATTTTAAGATAATACACCCACTGCTGCCCTTTTGCCCCATAACGGTTCGCACTTGCCTTATAAAACCCACCTTTTCATAAAGTCTTTGGGCGGACGCATTGGCGTGATTTACCCCAAGTACAATCTCATTACAAAGGGGGATATGCGTTTTACAAAATTCTTATAAACATTTGAAATTCATAGCGTTCTTGGCATATCCCATACCTTGAAAAGCAGGGTTTATTGACATCGAGCGAAGCAGGACGGCATTAGAATTATCGGTGTAGCGGTATTTGTCCTATCCAAAATCTAGCACAAAAACCCCACTGCCCGATGCAAGCCATCGTCCAAAATCACCACCCTATAAGCATCCACAAGCTCATCATCAAACCAGTCTTTTGGCAGGGTGGTGAACTGCATTTGTTCATCGTTTAACTCATAAGACAGTTCATCTTGGTGTGTGGTGCTAAGTGGAGTAAGCATTATCATAATTTACCCTGTGCAAACGCCAAAATCTCATCAAACACCACATCTGCCGATTTGTCTGAGCTATCAATCACAAGGGCATCTATGGCAGGGCGACTTGGGGCAACGGCACGATTCTCATCTCGCTCATCTCGGGCGATGATGTCTGCCAAAATCGCATGATAATCCAACACTTTGCCTGCTGTTTGTAATTGTAGCACCCGTCTGTCAGCACGAGCCTTAGCACTTGCGGTCAAAAATACCTTAACAGGGGCATCGGGGAAAATCACCGTCCCCATGTCTCGCCCATCTGCCACAAGCCCCGCCTTGTCTTTTGCCATGTTTTTTTGTAAGTCAAATAAAGCCGTTCGCACGCTTGGCAATACAGCTACCCTAGATGCATATCCGCCCACGATTTCATTGCGAATGTCGTCCGTTAAGGGCGTATTATCCACTAGGATTTCCACTGTTTTTGTGGTGGTATTGGGGCGAAAAGATAGGTTTAAAGACTGGGTTAATTTGGCAACTTTTTGCTCGTCAATCTCTGTATCGTCAAGCAAACCGTTTTTAAATGCCATCAGACCAATGATGCGATACAACGCCCCACTATCTAACAACTCAAAACCAAAATGCTCGGCAAGGCGATATGTCACCGTGCCTTTACCTGCCCCCGAAGGGCCGTCAATGGTGATGATTTTTGGGGTTGTCATAGAAGTTCTCTTTAATATTTTTACAAAATAACTGGTAAGATGAAAATCCATCATTAGACTTTACATCCTTCATTGATTTGGCTTTCAATTCTCGCCTTTTTCTTATCAGCTCGTCTTTGTTTAAAAAATTGGCTTAACATCATTGAACTTTCATTTGCCAACAGTCCACCTTGAATGGCGATGGTGTGATTATAAAAAGGCTCTTTGGCAAGATTTAACTGGCTTGCCATCGCCCCTGCTTTTGGTTCATACGCCCCAAACACCACACGGCTCACACGGGCATGAATGAGCGAACCAAAACACATGGTACACGGCTCTAATGTAACATACAGCGTACTGCCAATCGGCAGGCGATAATTTTGCACCCGCCTGCACGCCTGACGCAAGGCAACAATTTCGGCATGGTGCGTTGGGTCGTGCGTGCCAATCGGGCAATTAAAGCCTTCACCCAAAATCTGCCCGTCATGCACCACCACAGCCCCCACAGGTATCTCGCCACGCTCCGCCCCATGTCTGGCAAGGGTTAAGGCTTGATTCATCATGATAACATCGGTAGGCGACCAAAATTTCAAGGAGCTAAAATTTGGCAAAACACACGCCATTTTAGACACAAGGTCATATGCAATGCCACGATACGCCATTACTGTGGTAGCATCCAATCAATCGCCCCTTTGCCGTGTCTGACAAGATAATCATTGGTCTGCGAAAACGGACGAGAACCAAAAAATCCACCACGATTTGCCGATAAGGGGGATGGGTGATTTGCGGTTAAAATCAAGTGGCGAGATGTGTCAATAAACCGCCCCTTTTTCTTGGCATAACTGCCCCAAAGGATAAATACCGTATGGTCGGTTTTTTTATTGATGACATCAATCACTGCATCGGTGAACTCTTCCCAGCCCCTACCTTGATGAGAACCTGCCTGCCCATTTTCAACGGTGAGCGTAGCATTAAGCAGTAATACGCCTTGATTTGCCCAGTGCGTCAGATCGCCATGAGCCGATACAGGAATATTTAAATCCATCGCCAATTCTTTTAGGATATTTTGCAGGCTTGGTGGCTTGGGGATGATTTTGGGAACACTAAATGACAATCCCATCGCCTGCCCCACCCCATGATAAGGATCTTGCCCCAGTATGACGACCTTTACACTTGATAAAGGTGTGGTATTTAATGCATTAAAAATCAATGATTTAGAAGGATAGATGGTCTTGTTCTGTGCATATTCATGTTGCAAAAATGCACGCAGATTGTCCATAGTGGCAGACAGCAGAACATCGCATAACGCCATTTTCCAATCATCGGGCAACTGGACTTTTTGTAAGGCGGTGAGTTGGTCGGAGGTGTATTGAGTATTCATGACTAACCATATTGAAAATTGGACGACTGTTTTTAATTTTTTATGCCGTCCAACCATGATTTTGGATTATTTGTTGTGCGTTTTGGTTTTATTAAGCTGATCAGAATGTGCCTTGACAATAACAGTTTTTGCCAATCTATCATGCCAGCCTTGCTTTTTATCACTCTTAGCTGCCAAAAAGTAATTCACCGCAACCAGTACTAACGCTAAATTAAAAGGCAGTGCCATCGCAAGCCAATAAATTACCAACAATAAAATGGTGCGAACACCTACCAAAGCACCAAATGACGGTAGTTTGCCAGTCTTTTCATCAACAGCACGAATGCCGGTAACCAGTTTGCCAAACGATTGCCCACGCATGATGATAAGTAGCAACTGAATCAAAAAATATCCGCCAAGCATAAGGAGCGTCATGGTTGCTACTTGAGTTGGAATCTGCTCAGCGAGGGTTTGGGCATATGCCATGCGTGATTCAAAGCTGCCGGTGGTCATCAGCTGACGATCAGGATTCAACTTCATCAATCCTGAAATAAACGGCATGAATGCAACAAGAAATAAAGTCATGTTAATTGCCAATGCCAAAAAACGACTGCCGATAGATGCGTACACAGTTTCAGAGGGATGATAAACTTTGCCATTCAATGAATTTGATGGGTTTGGTTTGGCTGGGTTGATTGGCTGACGACCATACAACTCATCAACACTCACACGCTTATCTGCGTGTGTTTTGAGCTCAACATTATCGCCAAAACCACGCTGACTTGATGGCTGGGCTGACTGATTGGCTGACTGCAAATTGGTGGTGTTTGGCTGGTAACTTAGTTGACCACCAGTAACATCGCCAATTTTTTGCCAACCATTCATTCCCGCATGCCACATCAAATCATCAAGAACCACCGCTCCTGATGAAAGCATGATATTGACCTCTTCGAGAGTGTATGGACCTGCTTGAACTTTATTTCTAGCTAAAAAAATTTTCATTTTACTGTCGTCATGATGAAATTTTTTATTTTAAACGAAAATGTGGCAAGTTACAATAATTGAATGTGAATTTTCTCAATGAACAAATTTCGTCTGATGATGATTTGTTTTCTTAGTTTTTCATTTAATGTCATGAGTGCAGGATTAATGAAACATAACAAGTTAAATTGATTGCTGATATGACTTGAATGATGTATTGCACCCCTACCCATCATGACATATTTAAACAACATTGATGCTGTTTCATCACACATTGATTTGGTGATGACAATCCAAAAAAACAGTTGAAATGACCTTCCGTCATGATGGTGCATCACACACCTTACACCAATACTATCTTTTTATCAATAACTTTAACAAAAAAATAATCGCCATATGAACAGCTGCCAATACTGCACAATATAAACAAATCTGGGCATAATCTGCTATATTTTTTGGTACAATCCATAAACTTGTAACCAATGAACCAACAGCATCTCCTGCCAAAAAAGCAGTTTGGGTAAAACCCAAAGCCATCGCCAAAGTTGCTTTATCAAGAAATTCATATTCTAATACTTCTTCAAAAGATGAAGATAATCCAGTAAATGCACTTCTCGCCAAAGTTGCTAACACCAGCACCCAAAGAGCCAAACCATAATGCAAGCCAAAAGACATTAGCAAAAAAGACAAAATATAACCCATCATTGCAACAAAAAATCCAATAAAAGGCATATTTTTAAATTTGTTATTATATTTCAATAATAGCATATTTACCAAAATAGACATAACGGTCGTCATCAGATAAATAAATACCGACTTAGATTCGGAAACACCATACTCCACAAACATCAAAATCAAGTAAGGCTTAAATAAACCAACATAAAAACCAACAACAAAATTAGATAAAATAAACAAAATAGTAGATAAGGTTAAAATATTTTTTATGGATATTTTTTCTTTCGGCTTAATTGCTACCTTTTTCAATTTATCAAACTTAATATTCTGATAGGCAAACACACTTGACATAAAAACAAAACCGCCTGCCATTAACAATAACCAAAAATAAATAGAACCAAATACATACACCGCCAACGATACAAGACCCGTCCCAACCAACATAGCAATATTGACAATCATAGAACGCATTGCGGTTAATTTGGTGGTATTCTGAGTACTGTCTTCAGAAATTTGTAGAACCCAAGAGCGATTGGCGAGAATGGCAGTAGATGCACCAACACCTGCGATTATTGCCGTCATAACCGCAATGACTGGGTGCGTAAATACCCGCATAGATAAAGCAAGGGCGTATAATAATAAAGCAAATAACAAGGCTTTGGCAAAACCAATTTTATCTACAAACATTCCATAAACAAAAGAAAACACCCCTGTTACCGCCATAACCGAATATGCCATTCCGTAGGCGGAGATGGCGTTTTCATTTTTAAAATAAATTGGCATAGAAGCCAGTGATATTGCCATACCCATCTGAAAAAAGAGCATAAAAAAAGCATACCGCTTTACATTTGGGTTAGCAAAAAAAATTTCTTTAATCATAAAAAACTCTTGACTTTTTAAAAAATATATTGTATATTAAGAAATGTCAGAAAAAATCTGACATTTTGAAAAATTTCAACTCACTTGAAAAGGAGACTGCTATGCAACTAGCAATTCAAGTGCCAGAAATGAAAAAAGTCAATCATGATCTACTTTATCATATGAAGTAAGCTTTAGCAAAAGATGTAGAAACACGGCTAAATCGACATTTAGCCGTGTTTTATTCAAAATATAAAGAACTTAAAAATTCATAGTTTTGTTTTAAAATGTTATTATTGGGAAATTTAACCAGTGCTAATGATAAATAATCAAGGGCTTGCTTCTGATTACCTTTACACAACTCTGTTTCCGCCAATAAACTAAAAGACTTTACAACCTCACTTTCATCAAAGCCAAATAATTCTTTATTTGTTACAAAATTCTTTAACACCGCTTCTAAATCAGGACAACAATCTTGTTCTTTGGATAAAATTTTTGAGTAGAGAGCATCATTTAGATACATTAAAGACTTTTTAGGATCAAGACACAATTTATAAGCATAATAATAGTTAAATGCTGAATCTAAATACAATGTTTTTTGTAATTGCCAATAAGCAAGGGTTGCCCAGTTTTGATGACTGTAAGGGTTGATTAATGTTGTCTGTCTGCAACTAAAAATCGCAGAATCTATATCATTTAAATAACCATAAACTCTTGCCAAATCCAAATAATAAGTATCCATTAACTTATCTTTATCCAAAAGTCTATTTAAAGAGATGATGGCATTATTATAATCGCCAAGCCTTTCATAACATTGAGCCAAATTGTACGCCAAAACAGAACGATACAATTCTAATTTTTCTTCTCCATCAATGATCGATATATTGTCAATTTGAGCAATACAATCTATCATTAAATTTTTTGCCTCTTCCATTTTATTATTTCGAAATAAAATCAAAGCATACCCATTACGATTAAATAAAGCTGAAAAAATTGCATTTGGAACATTATTTAGATACTCATCAGAGCTTGTAATTTCATTATAGGCTTGATTCAATAAAGACTCTGACTTTTCTATACTTTGAAGTTCTTTACTGTGTACTCTAGCATATAGCATAGCCTTAGAATATCTAGAACCATTTTTGTATTTTCAATATTATTGTTATTTAATATTAAATCTAAATAATATTCAGACATTATTGGATTTCTTAGCATTTGTTCAGATATAGAAAGAGTATTCCATAAATCAGAATCGCTATAAAAATTCTTAACAAAATTACAGATATTTTTTGCAGTCAAAGCATCGCCAGCATTTAAATATTCAAGTGAGATATTAATTAAATCATCATACAAACCCTTATCAAAATCACTTTTTCCATTGGATTTTAGTGTACTTAATTTATTATATAAATTTTCATCATTTTGATTTTTATCTGAATTTAAAGAGTAATTATGCTGAATTTTACAGGAAACCTCCCAACCGCCAAATTTTTGAGCCATCTCAAAAAACCTCTGGCTAAATTCATCCAAATAAGAGTTGCATACAACATAGACAGATAATTTTTCTCCATCAATGTTTTTATTGATATAGTCAATAATCTTAGCGTATACCGAATCCAAAACATTTTTGGTTCTATAACGAATTCTTTGCTCCAAAGGAATTTTTTCTGTCAAACTAAGATTGCACTGATAAAAATTAGATTTTACAACCATATCAGTGGGATAAAACAGATATAGATTTTTAGATAGACTTGGATCAAAGTTTTGTTCATTCAGACCCAGTTTTCTAAACAAATCTTTTACAGAAGAGAAAGCAATGACATTTCTAGTATCGTGATGAACAACCAATTCCAATTTTTTAACTTCAACCGTAAAAAACTCCATTAAGCTAAGAATGGTTCCAATACTTGTATCATAACATAGTTATAAAGTCAACAAAAATTTATTGTATTGTATAAAAAATCCTGCAAGCCCTATTTTTGCAACAAAAACAAGACTTGCAGGAAAACAACAAATTTTTAATTACTTATCCTTTGCTAAAAATAACCAAGTATCAAGTACGCTATCAGGGTTTAGGGATACCGAATCAATGCCCTGCTCCATCAACCAGCGAGCAAGATCTGGGTGATCTGAAGGTCCTTGACCGCAAATGCCGACATATTTGCCTTGTTTGCGACACGCTTCAATCGCCATACTAAGCAGTTTTTTGACCGCAAGGTCTCGCTCATCAAACAAGTGCGAAACAATGCCACTATCACGATCAAGACCAAGTGTAAGCTGAGTTAAGTCATTTGAACCGATGGAAAAACCATCAAAATACTCCAAAAACTCATCAGCAAGCAAAGCATTGGTCGGCAACTCGCACATCATGATAATCTCAAGACCGTTTTGACCACGCTTTAAGCCATTTTTTTCTAGTAGCTCAATCACTTGGGCTGCTTCTGTGGTGGTGCGTACAAACGGAATCATGATTTTGACATTCGTCAAGCCCATCTCCTCACGCACATATTTTAACGCACGGCATTCAAGCTCAAAGCAATCACGGAAATTATCCGAAATATAGCGACTTGCCCCACGGAAACCAAGCATTGGATTTTCTTCGTGTGGCTCGTAGAGTTTACCACCGATCAAGTTGGCGTATTCATTGGATTTAAAATCACTCATACGCACAATCACAGGCTTATCATAAAACGCTACCGCAAGAGTAGAAATACCCTCAATCAGCTTATTGATATAAAATTCCACAGGCGAGTTATAGCCTGCCATACGCTCAAAGACTTGCAATTGAGTTTCTTGGGGCAAGCTATCTACATTTAATAAGGCTTTTGGGTGCACACCAATCATGCGGTTGATGATGAATTCTAGTCGTGCCAAGCCCACGCCCTCATTAGGAATCTGAGCAAAATCAAACGCACGGTCTGGATTGCCGACATTCATCATGACTTTAAAGGCAAGCTCTGGCATGGTAGCGATGGAGTTTTTTTGCACTTCAAAATCAAGCCTGCCATCATAAATAAATCCTGTATCGCCCTCAGCACATGATACAGTAACCGCCTGACCATCTGTTAAAAGCTCGGTGGCATTACCACAGCCAACAATGGCAGGTACGCCAAGCTCACGAGCGATGATGGCGGCATGACAAGTACGGCCGCCACGATTGGTAATGATGGCAGACGCTCGCTTCATCACCGGCTCCCAATCTGGGTCGGTCATGTCAGACACCAGCACATCACCTTCTTCAACCTTACTCATCTCATTGAGATTGCTAACGATACGCACTTTTCCAGAACCGATACGCTGACCGATAGAGCGACCCTCACATAGCACTTTTGCCCCTTTGGAGTTGATGACATAACGCTCCATGCTTGTTTTGTCTTGGCGAGATTTCACTGTCTCTGGGCGTGCCTGCACGATAAATAGTTCGCCTGTATCACCATCTTTTGCCCATTCAATATCCATAGGACAGCCGTAGTGCTTCTCAATAATCAGTGCTTGCTTGGCAAGAGCGGTCAGTTCATCGGTTGATAAAGCAAACTGCTGACGGTCTGCCTTTTCTACATCAACAATCTTAGTTGAACGCTTGGTACTACCCTCATCACCATAGACCATCTTGATGTGTTTTGAGCCTAAATTACGACGAACCACCGCAGGGCGGTTTTGAGCAAGTAGTGCTTTTGACAGATAAAATTCATCAGGGTTTACTGCCCCTTGGACAACCATCTCACCAAGACCATAGCTTGCTGTAATAAACACCACTTCATTAAAGCCACTCTCGGTGTCTAGAGTGAACATCACGCCAGAGGTGCCAGTTTCCGAGCGTACCATTCGCTGAACCCCTGCTGATAATGCCACGCCTGCATGCTCAAAGCCTTTATGTACACGATAGGCGATGGCACGGTCATTATACAAGCTGGCAAAAACTTCTTTGATGGCAATCAATACATTATCAATGCCACGAATATTCAAGAAAGTCTCTTGCTGTCCTGCAAAAGATGCGTCAGGCAAATCTTCTGCTGTAGCTGATGAACGCACCGCCACCGCAACATCTTGACCACCTGTCAGCTCATCATAGGTACGGCGAATCTCATCTTCTAGATCTTTTGGCAAGTCTTGAGCGATGACCCAATCACGCACCTTAGCACCGACTTCAGCCAGTTTTTCAACATCATCAACATCCAAGCCTTTTAATTCAGCATTAATTTTATCCAAAAGACCTGTTTCGTTTAAAAAACGGTTAAATGCGTCAGCGGTCGTAGCAAAGCCATTTGGTACAGATACACCAACATTTGCCAAATTACTAATCATCTCACCAAGCGATGCATTCTTACCACCAACAATCTCAACATCATCCTTGCCAAGTTGGCTAAATGGAATAACTTGTGCCATAAAAACACCCTAATACTATACTAAGAATTTCCCAAATTATAACGATAAATGACCCAATACTCAATAAAAAATACAATATATTTTACAAAAAAATATAGATATTTATTTGTGAAATATTCTTGTGAGTGTGTTAGGTCTCAATAAAAATTTCAAAGACAGTGATTGGCAAGTCGGTTTACTTAGCAGAATTTTATCCTACAAAAACATCTGTTTTTATGTTATAATTTCAAGCGTTTATCTGTGGCACGACAATAAGGATAGCCATGTACATTCACACCCCCACACCTAGCCAGTTAGACCATCAGACCAAAGAAACCAAGGATTATACACCACTTCGCAGTGCATTTTTTATCTCTGATGGCACCGCCATTACCGCCGAAACACTTGGGCGTTCTTTATTAAGCCAGTTTGGCAATGTCAAATTTGACATCAAAATCATTCCTTATGTTAATAGCACCGAACTTGCACACGATGCGGTCAAACGCATCAATGAATCGCACCGCCTATCAGGACTAAAACCACTGGTCTTTGACACCATCGTCAGCGATGATATTCGTAGCGTCATCAATGGGGCAGACGCCACAAACCTTGATATCTATGAAGGACTGATTACTCGTATTGCCAATGAGATTGGCGAAAATCCTGACCCACACGCAGGCATTGCACATGGACAGGTAGACAGTGAGGATTATAAAGCTCGTATTGATGCGGTACATTTCGCCCTAGATAATGATGATGGAGCAAGAACCACTCACTACGATGGAGCAGACATTATCTTGGTGGGGCTGTCTCGTTCTGGTAAGACACCAACTAGCCTATATCTCGCCTTACAATTTGGCATTCGTGCCGCTAATTACCCTTTAACCGAAGATGATTTGGACAGTAGCAATCTACCCAAAGTTTTACAGCCATATCGCCATAAGCTCTTTGGACTTACCATCGATACTGAAAGACTCGTGCGTATCCGCCAAGAAAGAAAGGCAGGCTCTCGCTATGCGTCACTTGCTCAATGCCAAGAAGAACAACGAGCCATTCAAGCCATCTACACCGCCCAAAAAATCCCCAATCTTAATGTCTCTGAAATGAGCGTTGAAGAGATTGCCACAAGGATTTTACAGGTATCAGGTCTGGCAAGACGCATTGGCTAATTGTATTAGCACAAGATTAACATGACAATCAACCAATAAGGAATCCCATGAGTAAAAAAAACCAATCCAATGTCAGTACAGAACCTAAAATTACCCCCGAGGATATCACCACTCAGATGTATGAACAAACTGATGTTGATCTCATTCATCAAACACTCATCAGCCCCCTAGACGGACAACGCATCGAACTTCATCAAGAAAAAAGTATTAAAGAGCATAAAAAACACAATTATGAATACGATGCCATCGTACTAGGTGCTGGTCCTGCAGGTGAAGCAGCAGCAATGAAACTTGCCAAATCAGGGCTAAAAGTTGCTGTCATCGACCCTCGTGAACAAGTGGGTGGCAACTGTGCTCATGTTGGCACCATTCCTAGTAAGGCACTGCGTCAATCCGTCTTTAATATCATCTCCATGAGACGAGACCCTATCTTTAGCTCATTTACGGATAACTTTCAAGTCCCATTGAATAAGGTGCTTAGCAAAGCTCGCCGAGTGATTTTAAGTCAAGTGAATACTCATCGCCTATTTTATGAACGCAATCGCATTGAAATTATTCAAGGTTGGGGCAGTTTTCTAGACCCATACACTCTGCAGGTTGAAGACGCTGAAGATGGTGCGAAAAAAATGCTAACCTTCAATCAGGCGGTAATTGCGGTCGGATCTCGTCCTTATCGTCCTGACTTTTTAGACTTTGACCACCCACGCGTCTTTGATTCTGATAAGATTTTGCAAATGGATTATGTTGCCCGCAAAATCATCATTTACGGTGCAGGTGTCATCGGTTGTGAGTATGCTTCCATCTTTACAGGTCTTGGCTATGTGGTTGACCTCATCAACAATAAAGATCAATTACTAAGCTATCTTGACAACGAAATCTCCGACGCCCTCTCTCATGACTTTCGTCAATTTGGTGTACGCATTCGTAATAATGAAGAAATTGATCGCCTAGAAACACATGACGATTGCGTTGTTCTACACCTAAAAAGTGGCAAAAAAATTAAGTCGGACGCCATTTTATGGTGCAACGGTCGCTCAGGCAACACCGATAGCCTAAACCTAGAAGCTGTAGGACTGACCGCCAATAACCGAGGTCAGCTAGAAGTTGATAAAACTTATCGTACCAGTGTACCGCACATCTATGCGGTAGGTGATGTCATCGGTTGGCCATCTTTAGCCTCTGCCGCCTACGACCAAGGGCGTAATGCTGCAGGTTTTATGGTGGGCGATAAATATGCCGAGTTCATCGATAGCGTACCGACAGGTATTTATACCATTCCTGAGATTTCAAGTATTGGAGCAACCGAAGAAGACCTTACCCGAGATCAAGTACCGTACGAAGTCGGACAAGCATTCTTTAAGCATTTGGCTAGAGCTCAAATCATCGGTGAACGCTCAGGCGTGTTAAAAATTCTATTCCATCGTGAAACCTTGGAAATTCTCGGCATTCATTGCTATGGCAACCACGCCTCTGAGATTATCCACATCGGTCAGGCGGTGATGAAGTGCCATCACACTTTGGAATACTTCCTTAGTACCACCTTCAACTACCCAACAATGGCAGAAGCCTACCGTGTGGCAGCATTAAATGGCATGAATCGCATTTTTTAATTCATAGGCTTGGTATGAGTCATTCATACCAAGCCCTTAAAAACTACTTGCCAATAGGCATTACCTCATTGGTGCTATTTATGATAAAAAATACCGCAAATATGCCTTTGCGGTATTTTTTATGGTTTACAATCAAAACTTTGCTTGATTCTAATCACTTGCCACATTTAACGAATAAAAACAACCCTGATTATGGCGTTTTGTCATTGTTGGCATCAGTAATTCCTTGCTGTTTAATCAGCTCTGACAAGTCCTGCAATCCTTCAATATGCAATGTACGATTCGGGAATGGAATATCTACACCCGCTTCATCAAAGGCATATTTAATTTCCTCCAATAGATCGCACTGCACACCAAACCAATCGCCATTTTCCGTCCATGCATACAAAGTCAAATCCACCGAACTTTCAGAAAGTGCAGTAACACGCACCAACGGTTCTGGATTATCTAGCACCAAATCATGCTTTGATGCCGTCAGTAGCATAAGCTCTTTGGCTTTTTTAATATTGCTTTGATAACCAATACCAACCAATACCTCAATACGGCGATTGGGCAATGATGAAAAATTGGTACTAGAAGTCGTCATGATGTCGCCATTTGGGATAATAATCTCATGGTTGCTGGCTGTTCGGATTCTGGTATTAACTAGGGTAATATCAATCACCGTACCCAACTTACCTCCCACCTCAACAACATCGCCACGCCCAAAAGGACGAAAAATCACAATCATCACACCGGCTGCTAGGTTGGACAGTTGATCCTTTAAGGACATACCAATCGCAACCGCCGCTGCACCAAGCACTGCCACGAATGAGTTGGTATTGATACCCAATTTATTTAGTGCAGCCAACATGATGGCTACAATCATCACGCCATATAGCAAATTATTTAAAAAATTCAGTACCGTTTGGTCAAGATGCGTCCTGCTTAACATACGGTTAATCACCGCCAAGATACGCTTACCAACCCATTTACCAATAAAGAATATCAATAATGCCAAAACAAGATTGATGCCCAAATCAATGCTATTTTTTATTAAAGTATTGACATCAATTGGCATACCTAGAAATTCTAGTGCATGATTGGTGCTATTTTCCAACCCTTTAACGGTGGCTGTTGTTACCTCTTTGGTTGTCTCAGCAACATTTTTAATTTCTTCGGCAGTCTGTGAAACTAACTCAGAAGAAGCGTTGCGATCAATAGAATCTGTCATATTTTAAACACTAATTAATAATTGAACTTTTTATTTTAGCCTAATTTTTGTAAAAAGTCATCTCAACAACTTTAGGATATTTAAAAATAACAACAACCGCAAAGTACCAAAGTATCATGAGCACCCATACCAACCACGCTTAATGGCAATTCATAGCAACGAGCGTCTTATTTAGGCTGATACAGCTCCACCACACGCCCTACGATGATAATGGCAGGTGCAGCCATCTTGGCTTGTGCATTTTTTTGAATAATATCATCAAGCGTGCCAATAAGCACCTGCTGAGTGGGCAAACTGGCATTTGAGATGATTGCTATTGACATATCAGAAGATACGCCTGATGCTCTTAACCCACCTACCACCTTCTCAAGTGCATGAAGCCCCATATAAAATACTAGCGTTTCATCATCTTGATACAAGCTCTTTAAGCCACCAAAATGCTCATTGGTTTGATAACATCCTGTCAAAAAGCGTACCGAAGTCGCCACGCCACGATGCGTCAAAGGAATGCCGGCATAACTACTAGCAGCCAATGCTGCCGTAATCCCACTCACCACTTGATAAGGGATGCCCGCTGTCTGGCAAGCCTGAACCTCCTCGCCCCCACGACCAAAAACAAAGGGATCGCCACCTTTTAGGCGTAACACTCGCTTACCTTTTTTGGCATAATATACAAGCAGCTCATTAATTTCATCTTGTGCTTTAGCATGGTTTTGGCGTTTTTTACCAACAAAAATCTTGTCGCTATCTCTTCGGCATAAATCCAAAATTTCATCAGACACCAGTGCATCGTACAGCACCACATCTGCTTGTTGCATTAGGCGGAGTGCTTTAAAGGTCAATAAATCTGGATCTCCAGCCCCTGCACCCACGATATATACCTCACCTGATTTTTGTTGATGATTCATAAAATCATCAAGTTCATCAGACAACACCCCCACCTGCTTATCCGACAAAGCACGGTCAAACACTCCTTCCCAAAAATACCGACGCTCAGTAATGGTAGGTAGTTTTTCTTTGACGATTTGGCGAAACTCGCCTGCTAGCTTAGCCAATTTACCAATGTTTGATGGCAACTGACTTTCAATCTTAACTCGAATCAGCCGTGCCAACACAGGAGCTTTGCCATTGCTAGAGACACCAACGACAATTGGGCTTCTATCCACAATGGCAGGAAAAATAAAATCACATAAAGCTGGGCAGTCCACCACATTGATGGCAATACCCAGACTTTTGGCATCATGATATACCGTATGGTTAAGCCTGTCATCGTCAGTGGCACAGATGATAACAGCAGGTCTTGGCAAGGTGTGCAAATCTGCACTTTCATAGCTTTTGTGAATGATGGTATGCTGATGCATCTTTAAAAAAGCCAAGAACGATTCATCAAAGTGCTTTGCCAACACAACCAAACTTGCCCCCGCCTTATGCAACAAGTCCGCCTTACGCTTGGCAACATCGCCACCACCAATAATCAGCACACTTTGATGGGTTAAATTAAAAAATAAAGGCAAAGTATTCATCATGCACTCATCACATTGTCATTTCACACAAAAACTTGGTAAGCAAGCATTTGGCAAAACTTGATGGTTAAAAATCCCAACAAAAGAGATGGCCTTGTGTTCGGTCAGCTATATCTATAAAGTAAAAATAAACCAAGCCGATAAGGTCATCAAGCACAATAACCATGATTATTAGGCTTGGATTTGTCAGTCAGTTTTATCTGTTACCAATCCAATACTGGCAACAATACTTAGCGAAACATCGGCAAAGCACCAGCAGATATGCCGTCATGTGCAGTTTTTAGGTCATTTAGGGTATTTTTTAGGGTGCTGATACGCTCTGATGCCACCGCAAAGGCATTAGCACCCGACTTATAAAAATACGCCGCCTGATCAAGACCAAATTCGCCTGCAATGACGATTTCTGCCTGTTCGCTTAACTGTCTTAATTGACGCACCAGACTAAATACACGCCCATCTTTAAAATCAGAGACGTACACAACAAATAAATTCACCAGTGCCTCTTCTAGCACTTCTTTCACCTCATCAATGGCATTGTCCGCTGTCAATAGCAGTCCACGAGTCTCATGAAAATCGTTTGGCGTGCTTAGTAGCGTACTATCACCATAAGCTCTCTCCTTGATGATACCAATATCAAAACCGGCATAAGCAGGGGCTTCATCAGCAGATGAAATTAAAAAAAATTCGCCCACACTTTCATGAATATTTGCTTTACTGTCTAGACTAATGATTTGCATGCTCATAACACTCTCCTTATCCATCAATTATGAGTAAACCGCCGCTTTAAATGGTGCAACACCGACACGCTCAACCACCTGAGCAAAGCTCTCAACATACTCACCTGTAACCACCCTTTCCTTTTGATAAACTTTAGCAATAGTATCAATGGTATCTGCCACCTCGTCAGCCGCCACAGCACGACCTAGAATCTGACCCAAACGAGCATTTTCGCCAGAACTACCACCCAAACTGATTTGATACCAGTGTTCGCCCTTTTTATCCACACCCAAGATACCAATATCTCCCACATGATGATGAGCACAGGCATTCATACAACCTGACATATTCAAACGAATATCGCCCAAATCGTATAAGTAATCTAAGTCTTGGAATTTTTCTTCAATGCTAGCAGCAATATTATGCGTGGTAGCATTTGCCAACGCACAATAGTCAAAACCAGGACATACTGTCATGTCTGTTAGCGTACCGATATTAGCACGAGCCAAATTAAGTGCTGATAGTTTTTGCCATAAAGCATATAAATCAGTCATCTTAACATCACCCAGTACCAAGTTTTGATGATGAGTTGCACGAATTTCACCCAAACTGTATTTATCCGCCAAGTCCGCTAAAGCAAACATTTGACCATCTGTCATATCACCCGATGGGATATATTTGCCATTGACAATACCCGCTTTTAATGAAATAACCACCGCACGATAGCCTGCGACCTTATGGGCAACGGTATTATGCTCATACCATCTGCTAAACTCATCATTAGCTAAGTATGTTTGCAGTTGATCTTGAGCCAAAAGAGAATCAATGCGTTCATAATTAGGCGTGGTAAAATAACTTTCTGCCTTCGCAAAATGTGCATCGGTCAGGGTCAAATCACCATCTTTTAGGTGTTGCCATTCTTCCATAACTTTTTGGGCAAACACCTCTTTACCCAAACTCTCTACCAAGATTTTAATACGAGCTTTGTATTTATTATCACGACGACCCTCTAGATTATACACCCTTAAAATCGCATCAAGATAACTTAACAGATGCTCTCGTGGCAAAAATTCATTAATCATCTTGCCGATAATAGGGGTACGACCCAGACCGCCGCCTACGATGACCTCAAAACCTATTTGACCATCTTTTTTGATCACATGCAGACCAATATCGTGTACTTGAGTGGCGGCACGGTCCGCTTTAGTGCCAATCACTGCAATCTTAAATTTACGTGGCAAATAAGCAAACTCTGGATGAAAAGTACTCCACTGACGAATGATTTCACAGTAAGGACGGGGGTCCACCACTTCCTCGCTATGAATACCTGCATAAGGGTCGGTGGTGGTATTACGAATACAGTTCCCTGATGTCTGAATCGCGTGCATCTGATGACTTGCCAGTTTTGCCAAAATATCTGGCACTTCCTCCAGCTTCACCCAATTTAATTGCAAGTTGGTGCGAGTGGTAAAATGTGCATAGCCCTTATCATAATCACGAGCAATCTCAGCCAAAACACGCAACTGATGACTTGCCATCAAGCCATAAGGAATGGCGATACGCAACATTGGTGCATGACGCTGAATATACAGTCCATTTTGCAGACGAAGTGGTAAAAACTGTTCCTCTGGCAACTCACCTGCCAAAAAACGCTGGGTTTGATCACGAAACTGCTCAACTCGCTCATCAACGATTTTTTGGTCAGTATAAGAATATTGATACATGGACTTCTTTCCTTTGGCGGTAGGCTTTGAAAGTTGTTGATAGAGTGCTTGGCGTAAACCACAAAAATTTATCGCTTAAACACTTAATTTATATAGGCTTGCCATATTAAGTATTTTAGGGCAAAAATTAAAATGCAAAAATGGCATATAGATAGGGGTTTTTAGCATAATTAGCATTGACCAATCACAGTCTTAAGTTACATTAGTGCACTTAACAACTTCTTGATTTGACCAATTTATCCATCAAAAAAATCAACAAAAGCCTAAAACTACAGGCCTTTGTTGATTTTTGTTATTCATTACACCCCATACCATCGCAATAGCCATGTATGAGATTTTATACACATAAGAGTTGGCGGTTAAGACATCATTCTGTACCAAACTCTTTACGCTTGTTGGCAAAAAATCTATCAAGCCTATCCATCGCATCTTCTAAGTCAATCAGATTTGGCAAAAAAACCACACGAAAATGATCTGGCTTATCCCAATTAAAGCCTGTGCCTTGTACCATCAGTACTTTTTCTTGAATTAACAAGTCCATCATGAACTTCATGTCATTATCAATCGGATATACCTTGCGGTCAATCTTAGCAAAGCAGTAAAACGCCCCTTGTGGCATGGTGCAACTGATGCCTTTGATGGCATTTAGTCTATCAACCGCCAACTGCCTTTGCTTATATAATCTGCCAGATGGTGCAGTTAAAGCCTGCATAGACTGATAGCCACCCATTGCTGTCTGTATGGCATACTGTGCAGGCACATTGGCACACAGTCGCATACTAGCAAGCATGGCCAAGCCTTCAATAAAGTCGTCAGCATGGTCTTTTTTACCTGAAATCATCACCCAACCTGAGCGATAACCTGCGATACGATGTGATTTTGACAAACCATTAAAAGTCAGCACCAACGCCTTATCCGTTATGGTACATATCGGTGTGTGCACCGCATCATCATATAAAATACGGTCATAAATCTCATCTGCCATCAACACCAATCCGTATTTAACCGCCAAATCTGCAATTGCTTGCAAAATCTCATCAGAATACAACGCCCCTGTTGGGTTATTAGGATTGATTACCACAATGCCTTTGGTTTTTGGGGTGATTTTATTTTCAATATCTGCCAAATCAGGTTGCCAGTTATTCTCTTCAACACAACGATAATGCACCGCCTTGCCACCTGCCAAATTTGCTGCCGCCGTCCACAACGGATAATCTGGCATCGGAATCAGCACTTCATCACCATCATCTAAGAGTGCCTGCATGACCATCACAATAAGCTCACTCACTCCATTACCGATGAATACATCATTGACATCAGTAGCAGATAACAGCCCCTTACCTTGATAGTACTGCAAAATCGCCTTGCGTGCCGCAAAAATCCCCTTAGAATCTGAATAACCAGACGCATTGTGAAGATTCATCGCCACATCTTGTACAATCTCGTCAGGTGGCAACAAACCAAAAGGTTCAGGATTGCCAATGTTTAGTTTAATGATGCGATGCCCTTCCGCCTCCATGCGGTTGGCTGTTTGTAGTAGCTCGCCACGAATGTCGTAGCACACATTGGCAAGTTTAGCAGATTTTTTTAAAGGCGTGTTTGCTGTATTCATGGTCATCACCTGTGATGAAAAGTGTTGATGATGGATTTGATCGTCGTCAGATTGGGCGTCTTCATCCATCTGCGTGCGACCTGTCAATAAAAAGCTTTCTGTGGTATTTAAGATACTGGCTAAAGAAGCAAGTTTGCTACTGGCAATACCGTTTTTGCCACACTCCCAATTAGCAATTGCCCCACGACTAACCGGCGTACCGCTCTCGCTTAGTCTGTGGGCGAGCTGTTGGGCAGATAAACCCATCTGCTTACGAAGTCGCTTTAATCTTTCGCCTTGCATTTTTTGATGATTTTCAATAAGATTTGGGTTTGTCATGAGATACCAACTTGCATTTTTAAAAAACTCTAAATAATAATCAAATATCCAACTTATTTAAAGTCATTTTGATGATTTTTGCAAGTATTTTCTTTCTTTTTGACTTAAAATTTCACATAAATCAATAAGATTTTTAAAAATTGCAAGATTTACTTGCACATTGTCTTTTTTATTAAAAATATAACTCCCAAACCCATTCAATACTTGTATTTTGTGCCATCATGCCCATCTATATCTGAAAAATACAATCTAGCAAGCCCGTATGATTTATAAGGAGTGATTATGACGGAACAACTAACCCAAGATGACATTCGTCAAATGAGCGAATCAGACTGGCAAGAACGCCTAAGTCCGCAAGCGTACTATGTTTTAAGACAAAAAGGTACTGAGCGTGCATTCACAGGCATTTATACTGATTTAGAAGATAAAGGCGTTTATCATTGTCAAGGCTGTCATGCCAAGCTATTTAGCAGTGAGCATAAATTTCATTCAGGTTGCGGCTGGCCAAGTTTTGACAGAAGCATTAGTAGTAATGCCTTAGATGAAACACTTGATTTGTCGCATGGCATGAGACGCATTGAGATTACCTGTCATCATTGTGGTGGTCATTTAGGGCATGTATTCCCAGACGGTCCTCAGGACACAACAGGTCTAAGATATTGCATCAATTCAGCAGCCTTAAGCTTTGAAAAAGCTGAATAACGCCATGTATTACACGACATCTACCCAAGCACCGCTGGTTTTTTTACCTTGATAATGATAACCTTAAAATACTACAAAGAATACCACAGTCAATTTCACATAGCCCAAGACTTTGGTATTACCAAAAGTACTGTTTGTAAAGCAATTAAATAAAAAGCAAACCATCAATTACCATTCAAGCGAGCAACTGATTGAGTATATCCTTGAAAAACACAAGCGTTTTAAAATCTTATCATGTCATTATTGTAATCACAGAAAAAGATTTATATTAAGAGTAAATCTTTTTCTGCTATTTATAATTTTAAGTTGGGGATAGTCTGGAAAAAGGCCTAATAATTACCTCGGATTAAATCCCCACTCTTACAGGTATTTGTAGTTCGGATTTGTTATTTGGATTTTTTCATATTGCCATAAGCATATTGGATATATCAAATTCTTTATCGCCTTGATTTTTATTGCAGAGCCAACCTTCGCCTCTTTAATAAAGAACATTCATGCATTTAAGGATTTTGTATATTCCAAAAAATCATATCTAAACCTAAAAAATTACTATATAATAAATAAGATAATTTAAAACGGAATGTCAACATGACTTTATTAAAAACCCTACCCTTTTTGATGGTTGCAACCATGCTTGCTGCCTGCGGTAATCAAAGTCAGCCACAGACAAAAGAAGCAACCAACCAAACTACTGATACCACCACTCGAGCAGATGAAACCGATCTGTACAAGCGTATAGTAAACGGTGGCGTTTTGGTGGTAGGTACAGAAGGCACCTACCCTCCTTTTACCTATCATGACGAAACAGGAAAGCTGACAGGCTATGATGTGGAAGTGGTGCGAGCCATCGCTGACAAACTTGGCATGAAGGTAGAATTTAAAGAAACCCAATGGGACGGAATGCTATCAGGACTGGACGCAGGTCGTTTTGATGTCGTTGCCAATCAAGTAAGCCTTACCACTCCAGAACGCCAAGCCAAATATAACAAATCCGAGCCATACAGTTGGTCAAATGCCGTATTGGTTGCACCAAAAAACATTCATTTTGGCTCATGGGAAGAAATTAAAGGCAAAAAATCCGCCCAATCTTTAACCAGCAATTATAGCGAGATGGCACAAAAATACGGTGCTCAAATTGTCGCCGTAGACGGACTTGCTCAGGCAGTGGAGCTGGTTAAAACAGGTCGTGCTGATATGACCATCAACGACCATCTGGCGGTGCTTGATTACTTAAAAACCAAATCTGATAGCGATCTTGAAATCAAACTGTCTGCCGATGACAGCGAAAAACGAGGTGCAGGTGTAATTTTCCGTAAGGATGAGACCGCTTCGGTTGAAAAATTCAACGAGGCAACCAAAGCCTTACAGGCAGATGGCACTCTAACCAAACTTTCCAATGAGTTTTTTGGGGCGGACATTAGCCAAAAATAAAGCAAGTGCCTTTTTTCAAAACCACCGTTTTGGTGGTTTTGGTCTTTTATTCTATTTCTTTATGTATATATGCCATGCAATCTTTATTAAGCCAACTGCCTTTTATGACAGACACTCGTGCCGAGATTGTCATTGACGCCTTTTTACCCATGCTAAAAGGTGCATTTATCTATTCTATCCCACTTGCCATAATTTCCTTTGCTCTTGGACTTATTATTGCCCTAGCGGTTGCAATGATTCGCATTGTGCCACGCACTAATGCATGGCATAACGCACTTTATTTTATTGCAAGAACTTATGTCTCTGCCATTCGTGGCACGCCCATGCTTGTGCAGTTGTTTATTATTTTTTATGGTCTGCCTGCCATCGGCATAAAACTTGATCCGTTCCCAACAGCGATTATCGCATTTTCGCTCAATGTTGGTGCGTATGCGTCCGAGACAGTGCGAGCAGCTATTTTATCAATCCCTAAAGGTCAATGGGAAGCAGGCACGACAGTTGGTCTCACCTATGCACAGACTTTTCGTTACATCATTTTACCCCAAGCCTTTCGTGTATCCATACCGCCACTCTCTAATACCTTTATTAGTTTAGTTAAAGAGACATCATTGGCATCTTTGGTATTGGTAACCGAACTATTCAAAGAAGCCCAAAATGTCGCTGCACGCACTTATGAGTTTATGCTTGTATATATTGAAGCGGCAATTATTTATTGGGTAATTTGCTTTATTTTAAGTTTATTACAATCACGCCTTGAAGTGCATTTTGACAAACATATTGCTAAATAATTGATTTTATTATGATTACTATAAAAAATATCCAAAAAACCTTTGGAGAAAATCATATCCTAAAAGGCATTGACCTAACCATTGACAAAGGTCAAGTAGTGGTTATCTTAGGACCATCAGGCTCTGGAAAAACCACATTTTTACGCTGTTTAAATGGGCTTGAAATGCCTGATAGCGGCACAATGCACTTTGATGATGACTCACTTGCTATCAATTTTGCAAAACCCATCAAAAAAGACATTCGCCTAAAACTGCAACGCAAATCCGGCATGGTTTTTCAATCCTACAATTTATTTCCCCATAAAACCGCTTTAGAAAACTTAACGCTTGCCCCCATGATTGCCCAAAATCGCCCCAAGGCACAGGTCATTGATGAAGCTAAGCAGCTACTAACTCAGGTGGGTTTGGCTGATAAGATGGATTTATACCCTTATCAATTATCAGGTGGGCAACAACAGCGAGTGGGCATTGCACGAGCTTTAGCAATTAAGCCTGAATTATTGCTGTTTGATGAGCCAACATCAGCACTTGACCCAGAGCTTGTGCAAGATGTGCTTGCCACCATGAAACAGCTTGCCAATGACGGCTGGACCATGGTTGTGGTAACGCATGAAATCAATTTTGCTCGTGATGTGGCGGATAAAGTTGTTTTAATGGATGACGGCATTGTGGTAGAAGAAGGCACACCAGAACAGCTTTTTTATCATTCAACACACCCAAGAGTTCGTCAATTCTTACAAAAAATACACCACTGACCTAGGCACACCATCAATAAAAAACCGCAGATTAGAATGAATTGCGGTTTTTTTAAGTCCCTAAATACCAAGCCCAATCACAACAGTCCTCAATGAGTATTTATACTTAACCGACCTTTAGGTATTTACAATATCTCGCCATACAGACCATCACAAATCCACTACCAAAAACTTACTTTCAACAAAATATCATCAGCTTACTCAGTGTGGTTTAAACATTAAAAAAGAGCCCATAAAAGGCTCTTTTTTTAGATAATTATTTAGAAAAATAATTATTCATCATCTTCATCAGCAACTGGTGCATCTTCAGATAAAATGGTTACCAAGATTTCAGCAGAAATATCGTGGTGAAGCTGGATAGTAACTTTGTACTCACCTACTTGACGGAATGGACCTTCAGGTAGTTTTACTTCAACACGGTCAACTTCTAGACCTGATTTGGTTAGTGCATCTGCGATATCACGAGTACCAATAGAACCAAATAGCTTGCCTTCATCACCAGATTTAGCACGCATGATGACATTAACATCGGCAAGTGCATCAGCACGCTTTTGAGCTTCTTGTAGCTCTTTGGCTTCTTGTGCCTCTAGCTCAGCACGACGAGCTTCAAACTTAGCAATGTTTGCTTCGTTTGCAGGCAAAGCCTTGCCTTGTGGAATTAGATAGTTACGACCGTAACCAGCTTTTACATCAACAGTCTCGCCAAGTTTACCAAGATTAACGACACGCTGTAATAGAATAACTTGCATGATTTCTCTCCGTTAATTACTTGTGGTTGTCGGTGTATGGCAATAGAGCCAAATAGCGAGCTTGTTTAATAGCAACAGCCAATTGGCGTTGATATTTATTAGAAGTACCAGTGATACGGCTAGGGACGATTTTGCCATTTTCGCTGATGTATTGCTTTAGAAGTTCTACATCTTTGTAATCAATGTGGCTAATGCCTTCAGCGGTAAAACGGCAGAATTTGCGACGACGATAGAAACGTGCCATGAGTTATCTCCTTAAAATTATTCGCTGTCAGCTTCGCTCTCAACTTCTTGAGTGCGAACATCGTTACGGCGGTTGGCTTTGCGGGTGCGTTTATCTTCAGCTTCTTTTGCCAAAGGAGATTGCTCAGTAATCGCACTTTCACGACGGATAACTAGGCTACGAATGATTGCATCATTGTATCTGAATAGCTCTTCTAGCTGAGCTAGGGTTGCTTCGTTACATTCGATGTTCAAAAGTACATAGTGTGCTTTGTGAATTTTGTTGATTGGATATGCCAATTGACGGCGACCCCAGTCTTCTAAACGGTGGTTAGCACCGCCATTTTCTTCTACAATAGAACGGTATTTAGTTACCATATCGGCAACTTGGTTGCTTTGGTCTGGGTGTACCAGTAGCACCACTTCATAATGTCTCATAAGGACTCCCTACGGATTAAAACAGCCACCATCTGATGATGATAGCAAGGAGATGTGAATTTAGATAAAATCACAAGCGGTATATTATACACAGATTTTTTTAGAATTCAAGCCAACAATCACTATTATAACAAAAATAAAAAAGTTAAAGATTATGCTCTTGCAACTGGCGTTTTTGCTCTTGGATATGGGCAAATTCCTCTGCTTTGGCGGTATTGCCCTCAATCACACTACGCAACATCTGCCAAATCGATCCAATAACCAAAAATACCGCAAATGTCGCCAAAATCGGCAGGCAATCACCAACAATACCAGCAAAATCTTTCATGAGCAAAGAGTGGAATAATCTGATGACAGCAGGTGCAATCGCCCCAGAATCTCCAGTGGCAGCACTTGGTGCAAATAATACCGCCGCTACAAATACCCAACTAACCCCACGCACTGAAATCGGTAAAATACGCACAACCACAAGCCAAAGTAGCAACACCAATATAGAAGCACCGATATAGACCATCAATGGCAACTGCTGATCGGGAATATCCGAGACCAGATTCGACCACCAAACTATCAAGCCTGCCAACCTCTCACTGATGGCATCTAAGGGTAGATTTTTAATCCATTCCATAATGTATCTAATTTTACTAAGATTGATGTATTTTAGCACACATCTAGCAATGCTACTAAAATTTATTGGGTTAATTCTCTAAGAATGATAAAACACCAAACGACCAATAGTCTTGTCAATCATTATAAGGTTTATTGGTAGTCTGATTTAATCATATTGCTTATCTTGCAATGCCTTAGCTTTAGCCATGGCTTGTGTCGCCAAAATGTCCGCAGGTGGCGGTTGGACATAATAGCCCTGCTCGGCAAGTTTTGCTTTAACCTCACAAATATCCACCCTTGCCAACTTATCACGAGCATTTAAATCTAAATGCATGACAAACGAACCAAGTCCTAATTTTTGGCGAATTTCAGATGGTAAAATACCTAGCCAATCTCTTAGCTCATCGGTGTCATTGGGATAATCTGGTCGGGCGATATAAACATACCAATCTTCATTTTTTGCAAATTTATACACATCACAATGCATATCATCTCCTCTTATCAACTTAAAATTTCTCAATAATTGGCATTTATTTTGTAAAATTTAAAAATTTCTCTTGTAAATTGTAGCATTATTTTTCATAATAAGGGCGTAATTTTTCAGGAGAGATTGGTTTTAACTGTTATTTGATCAAGCCATATTTTTGATCAATTTAAAACCAACACCGAAGGCGTAAACCACTCCCATAATCGCTCAGGTAAATGGACTGAAAAATTTAGATAAATCACAGCTTTATCAAAAAAATCTGGAGAATGGTACATAGGAATTAGTACCTACCGAAGGGAAGAAAATCTTTAAATCTCAATGAATCAATATCATTGGTTTGATGATTGAAAATCTCAGGTAACAGGACAGATGGGGTGCTTAAAATAGTTAAAATATTAGCTTCACGATGGGTAAATCAATGCTCTTGCTATGGTGTAATCTAAATTTAACGCAATGATTTTGAAACAATGATTTTTTAAATGATTATTTTTCAGGCACTTTTTAAGGAAATACAGATGTCTCTACAACGCACCCCCCTATTTCATGCCCACACCGCCCACAATGGCAAATTAGTGGATTTTGGTGGTTGGGAATTACCCGTCAATTATGGCTCTCAAATCGAAGAACACAACGCTGTACGAACAGATGCGGGCATGTTTGATGTCTCGCATATGTTGGTTACCGATGTAGCAGGCGACAACGCAAAAGCATTTTTTCAAAAATTAATTGCCAATGATGTTGCCAAACTTTCCTTTGTTGGCAAGGCCTTGTATTCAGGCATGCTAAACGAACAAGGTGGCGTAATTGATGACTTAATTGTCTATCGCACAAGCGAGGACGAAACCACCTATCGCATTGTATCTAATGGTGCTACTCGTGAAAAAGATTCGGCACACTTTAATAAGGTGGGTGCTGAATTTGGCGTTACCATCACCCCCCGCTACGAACTGGCAATGCTTGCCGTGCAAGGCCCAAAAGCAATAGAAAAATTAGTTGCCACCAAGCCTGAATGGGCGGATAAAGTAACCGCTCTAAAACCATTCGTTGGGGTGGATTTGGGTGGTGATTGGTTTGTCGCTCGTACAGGTTATACAGGCGAAGACGGCGTTGAGATTATCATGCCTGCCGATCAATCGGTAGAGTTTTTTAATGACCTAGTAAAAGCTGGCGTTGCTCCATGTGGACTTGGGGCAAGAGACACTTTGCGTATGGAAGCAGGCATGAATCTATACGGTAATGATATGACCGATGAAGTCAGCCCATTGGAAGCAGGCATGGCATGGACGGTGGATTTAAAAGACGAAAACCGTGATTTTATTGGCAAAACAGCACTAGTCAAACTAAAAGCCGATGGTGTAAAAGCCAAACAAGTGGGCTTATTACTAGAAGAAAAAGGCGTCATGCGTTCAGGAATAACCGTCATTACCGATAAAGGTGAAGGCATTACCACCAGTGGCGTATTTAGCCCAAGTCTCAATCAATCCATCGCCATCGCTCGTATACCTGCTGATTTTGATGGCACGCACGCCAAAATTATCATGCGTGGCAAAGAGTTTGGCGTACGAGTATTAAAACTACCCTTTGTTAGAAATGGCAAAAAACAGTTTGATTGACTGCATCTCTAAACAATAAAAAATGATGGCATCGCTAATATAAGTTTGTCAAGCACAGAATATGATAGAAAATGATTATCTATGTGGTTCAATACTTAACATTCTTAATGATTATGATGTCATCAACATCGCTTATTCATTAAATAGCAACACCTAATTAGGAGTTTTCATGAGTCATATTCCAAACAAATCAAGATATACAGCCAGCCACAAAAGGTTATGCCCAAAAGCAATCCAAGAGATGACGCTAGCAAAGTCTGTGCAAGCAACGGGTAATCTTTTTAAAAAAGGTCTGAGTGTGAAAATATGTATTATGGCAACAGCTTTGCTATTAGCGGGTTGTGGTGCTAAAGATACTTGCCTAGATTATGGTGGACACTATAATGATGCTACAGGAAAATGTGAAAAATAAGCAACCAATCACCCTATTATAATTTTTTAACCTTAACTAGGAGAGCTTTTATGAGCAATACCCCAATTGATTTAAAATATGTTGCCAGTCACGAATGGCTAAAACTTGAAGATGACGGTATCATCACTGTTGGCATTACCGACCACGCCCAAGATTTGCTTGGCGATGTGGTATTTGTAGAATTACCAGAAGTTGGTCGCACCGTCTCGGCTGACGAAGAGATTGCCGTTGTTGAATCTGTTAAAGCGGCAAGTGATGTTTACGCTCCTATTAGCGGTGAAATCGTTGAGATTAACGATGAGCTTGTGGACAGCCCAGAGCTTGCTAATGAAGACCCATATGGTAAAGCATGGTTCTTTAAAATCAAACCTGCCAATCCTGCCGATTATGACAGCCTAATGAGTGCAGACGAGTACGAGAGCAGTCTATAAGAAAAATAGCGTAAGTTCAATTTGAGCTTACGCTATTGGCTTTACAGCTTGCAAATATGTGTATTTACTGTTTTCACACCCAAAATTGGTGCATAGCATGATTGAAATTACAATTCACAAGATTTAATTAACCATACTTATCACCTTATTACATTGATAATAAATTTAATTAAAAATTGCATTTTTAAATACCATTTTTAATTAAATTTTAACCAACCTTAACCAAATAAGGACATATCATGGCTTTTAACAACTTTTCCGAACTTTTTTACGAAAATGCCTTTGTGCATCGTCATCTGGGCAATGATAAATCCGCCACTGACGCAATGCTAGCCAAAGTCGGTGCAAGTGATTTGGATAGTTTTGTGGACTCTGTTGTGCCACAATCGGTGCGTTTAGGTAAAGCTCTTGATTTGCCAGTGGCAATGAGTGAACACAACGCCCTTGCCAAACTTCGTGCAATGGCAGACGACATTGTGGTTGCCAAAAGCTACATCGGTCAGGGCTACTCACCTACTCGCTTGCCTGCGGTTATTCAAAGAAATGTACTAGAAAATCCTGGTTGGTACACTGCCTACACCCCCTATCAAGCCGAAATCGCTCAAGGTCGCCTAGAGGCTTTATTAAACTTCCAGCAAGTATGTATTGACTTAACAGGTATGGATTTGGCAGGGGCAAGTTTGCTTGATGAAGCCACAGCTGCCGCTGAGGCAATGGCTATGGCGAATCGTTGTAGCAAGTCCAAATCAAAGCAATTTTTTGTAGATGCACGCACTTATCCACAAACACTTGATGTCATCAATACTCGTGCCAAATATTTTGGCTTTGAGGTGGTGGTTGGCGATTTTGAAGTTGCTAAGACGGGCGATTTTTTTGGAGCGTACTTCCAATATGTTGGCAAAGACGGTGATGTAGCCGATTTGACCGACATCATCAAAACCGTCAAAGATAACGGTGCTTACGCCATCGTGGCTGCCGATATCATGAGCCTTGTACTACTCAAATCACCTGCTGATATGGGAGCTGATATTGCTCTAGGTAGTACTCAGCGTTTTGGCATTCCGATGGGCTTTGGTGGTCCACACGCTGCCTATTTTGCCTTTAAAGACAAAGACAAACGCTCTGCCCCTGGTCGTATTATTGGCGTATCAAAAGATGCACAAGGCAACACCGCCCTACGCATGGCACTACAAACTCGTGAACAGCATATCCGCCGTGAAAAAGCCAACTCAAACATCTGCACAAGCCAAGTGCTACTTGCCAATCTAGCAGGTATGTATGCTGTGTATCACGGAGCGACAGGTTTGCAGCGTATCGCCAGTCGTATTCATGCGTTGGCAGTGGCATTTTATAATGCGGTTAAAAGCCAATTTACGCCTGTTAGCGATGTGTTTTTTGATACCATCATCATCAAAACTGACAAAGCAAGCGAGCTTGTCAAAACAGCAAAATCAAAAGGCTACAATCTTTTTCATAAAGATGATCTAGTAGGTGTATCTTTTCATGAGTTGACCGATGAAGCAGAATTTGCTGAATTATGTGAGATTTTTGGGGTAACTGGTAATCTTGATAAGGTAGAAAATGTGCTTGGTGCATTAAACCGCACAGATGACATTCTCACACACCCAACCTTTAACAGCTATCACACTGAACATCAGATGCTGCGTTATTTAAAATCGCTAGAAGATAAAGACTTGGCAATGAACCGCTCAATGATTTCTCTTGGTTCTTGTACAATGAAATTAAATGCTACTAGCGAGATGTTGCCGATTACTTGGAATGAATTTGCCAATGTTCACCCATTCGCCCCACAGGACGACACCAAAGGCTATGTAGCGATGATTGATAGCCTGCAAACACAGTTAAAGGCGATTACCGGCTTTGATGAAATTTCAATGCAGCCCAATTCTGGGGCGTCTGGCGAGTATGCAGGACTTTTGGCGATTCGCCGTTACCACCAAAGCTTGGGTCAAAACGACCGTAATATCTGCCTAATTCCCCGTTCAGCACACGGAACCAACCCTGCTACTGCCCAAATGATGGGCATGCAAGTGGTCGTGGTTGCAACCGATGATAATGGCAATGTGGACTTTGATGACTTGGTCGCCAAATGCGAACAACATAGCGATAAGCTAGGGGCATTAATGATTACCTATCCGTCCACGCACGGTGTGTTTGAAGAAGGTATTCGTGATATCTGCGACTTGATTCATCAGCATGGCGGTCAAGTGTACATGGACGGTGCTAATATGAACGCCCAAGTGGCACTCATGCGTCCTGCTGATGTCGGTGCTGATGTGCTACACATGAATCTACACAAGACCTTTTGTATTCCGCACGGCGGTGGCGGTCCTGGCATGGGACCGATTGGGCTAAAATCACACCTTGCACCATTTATCCCGAGTCACAGCGTAAACCCTGTGTTTAACGCCCAAAATGGTCAATCGGCTGTGTCAGCTGCCCCTTATGGCTCGGCAAGCATCCTTCCTATTTCATGGATGTATATCACAATGATGGGGCGTGATGGACTGCTTGCTGCCACCAAGCAAGCCCTATTGAACGCCAACTATATCGCCCAGAGCCTCAAAGATGACTACTCCGTACTTTATACAGGCAAAAATGGACGGGTGGCACACGAGTGCATTATTGATATTCGCCCATTAAAAGCAGAGACTGGCATCACCGAAACCGATATAGCCAAGCGTTTGATGGATTATGGTTTTCACGCACCAACCATGAGCTTTCCTGTGGCAGGCACGCTGATGATTGAGCCAACCGAATCTGAGAGCAAAGATGAGCTTGATCGCTTTATTAGTGCATTAAAGCAAATCAAGCAAGAAGCCTTAAAAGTGAAAGCAGGTGCTGATGGTTGGACAGCCGATAACAATCCGCTGGTCAATGCACCACACACCCAAGATGTCATCGTAGGCGATTGGGACAGACCATATAGCCGTGAAGTGGGAGCATTCCCATTGCCATATGTCAAGGCTCACAAGTTCTGGCCAACCGTTGGTCGTGTGGACGATGTCTATGGCGATAAGAACTTAATTTGCTCTTGCCCTTCTATTGATAATTATGAAGATTGATGGGTGATATTGCTTAGCAATACTCACAAAATACCGCTCTATTGAGCGGTATTTTTATTCTTATTACCATGCAGACTTTTTATTTTAATGTCCACGCCTGCCAAACATCGCCAGTATAAGCTATGGTAATGACATCATCACCCATGTCAATACATTCAAAACGATAACAACCCATCTTATCATGAAAAATCTCGCCTTGATGCCTATTGATAAATTTAGCATTTAGTTCTCTTAAGGCTAGGCGGATACCTATGCCATTTGCTTTTATCACTGCTTCTTTAATCGTCCAGAGCCGAAACCATAGTCGCACATCACAGTCATTCTCTTGCCAATACCGATATTCATCAGCATGAAAATACCGTCTTGCCAACTGCTCAAAATTAGCCTGACGGCACACACTCTCAACATCCACGCCAAGCTCAGCAACACTCAACGACCACGCTAGTACATAGGCAGTATCATGGTGCGACTGATTAAATACCAAATGACTATTAGTAATAATCGGCTTACCATTTATTTGTTTGTCATAATTGGGCGTAGGCAATCCATGCCGACCACAAAACTGGCTTAATATCTGATGGCGAGATTGACGCAAGTCTGCTTTTGATGGCATCGTCTGCCTGATGCCTTGGTTGTTTACGCCATTGACTAAAATCTGATGATGTAGATAAATCATGATATTATGCCCATTCACACATTGACTAATCAACCATCAAATTACTGGATATCCAAGCAAATTTCAAGGATTTTCTTGCAATCTTTGCGTTGATGATGGCAGATGTGCCTATTTTCACACTAAGATAAGCCATGTTATAATAATCTTTTTATCTAGCATATCGCCATGACAACCAAACCCACAAAGAAACCCACTTCCAAAGCCATCAGCCAAGCAAAATCTGGCTCACAAAAAGACAAATTATCCATCGCTAAAACTGCTGATACGCCTGCATCTCGTCCGATGAATGAAGAAAAACGCTTGGCATTTTTTCAAAAACTCTCTGAACACATCAAAGAGCCAGTTACCGAGCTTAATTATAGCAACGAATTTGAGCTACTCATCGCCGTCATGCTCTCAGCCCAGTCAACCGATAAAGGCGTCAATATCGCCACAGGCAAACTATTTCCGGTCGCCAACACTCCGCAGGCGATACTGCAATTAGGGCTGGACGGTTTAAAATCGTATATCAATAGCATCGGATTATACAACTCCAAAGCCGCCAATATCATCAAAACCTGTCAAGACCTAATCAATAAGCATGATGGACAAGTACCACATACCAGAGCTGAACTTGAAGCGTTGGCAGGGGTTGGTAGAAAAACAGCCAATGTCGTCTTAAACACCGCCTTTGGTCAGCCTGTCATGGCAGTTGATACGCACATCTTCCGAGTGGGTAATCGCACAGGGCTTGCCACAGGCAAAACTGTACTTGCTGTAGAAAAAGCCCTAATGAAACGCATTCCGAATCGATTTCTTGTGGATGCTCACCACTATCTCATATTGCATGGACGATACACTTGCATGGCAAGAAGCCCAAAATGTGGTTCATGTGTCGTATTTGATGAATGTATGTTTAAAGATAAGGATAAATGGGCAGACTTAGGATAAATCATAAATTAAAATCCGTGCTTGATATTGCCTGTTAGACTGATATATCCGTATAAGTACGATAGCTAAACTTGTTATTTTTTTTCATGTATATTACCCCAAATTTTTAATGACAATTTGGTGGTTTTGCCTTATAATCTGCCAAATTCTTGGCCAAAGCCATCAATCCACTTGAGAATCACTGACTCACACCATCATTCTCAAAAAACCACTGGAGTATCCCACTAAAAACCCGTCTCGCCTAAAAAACAGACTTGTTGGCAGTCTTACTCTTTAAAAATTGTTCACACTCAATCGTGTCTTTTTTTCTTAGGTCAGATTGCACCATGTTAGCGACTGACCGGCAATTTTTGGAGGATTTCCTTTGAATGCACCCATCTCCACCTCTACTGCTACCAAGCCTGTAACTTTAAGTCGCAATTTAGGCATTTGGCATGTCATCATCATCGGTCTATCATACATTCAACCCACCACTCTTTTTGATACTTTCGGTATGGTTTCAAAAGCCAGTCATCAGCACACACCCATGTCCTATGTCTTAGCACTCATTGCCATTTTGCTAACCTCGCTCAGTTATGGACAGATGATTCGTGCCTACCCATCATCAGGCTCTGCATATACTTACGCCCAAAAAGCGATTCACCCTACGGTAGGCTTCATGGTTGGCTGGTCTAGCTGGCTAGATTACCTGCTTATGCCAATGGTCAATATCGTATTAGCAGTCATTTATTTTAGTGCGTTATTTCCTGAGGTAAACACTTGGTTTTGGGTGGTGGCATTCACCTCCATCATGACAATCGTCAATCTACTTGGAGCAAAAATCGTAGCGTACTTTAATAGTTGGATTGTTGCAGGTCAATTGCTCATCATTGCCTTTTTTACCTACCTAGTCTATACCAAACTTAGCCAAGGGCTAAATGCCGATGGCGTGATTGACGCCGCTCATGCTTACCAGTTATGGAGCTTGACACCATTTTTTAATGCCACTACCGAGATTATGCCACTCATCGCTGGGGCAACCATCTTGTGTTTTTCTTTTACAGGTTTTGACTCTCTATCCACACTGGCTGAAGAAACCAAAGATGCAAAAAACAAACTACCAAAAGCGATTTTTTTAACCTCGCTCATCACGGGTCTTATTTTTATCGTCAGTACTTACTTCATTCAGCTTTATTTTTCAGGCAATCCAAGTACATACTTCACCCAAATTGACGAGACTCAGCCCGAAATTTTATTGCTCGTGGGTGGTTCGCTGTTTCAATCCATTGTCTTGACTTTTGGCATCATAACCGTTGTCGCCTCAGGTATTTCAGCTCATGCAGGCGTCTCACGATTGATGTATGTGATGGGTCGTGATGGTGTGATTAGTCGCCGTGTCTTTGGTTATATTCATCCAAAATTACGCACACCTGTCTTTAATATCTTAATTGCAGGTTTGGTGGCATTAATGGGTGGTTTTGTGGATTTGGATTTTGTGGTACATTTGATCAGCTTTGGGGCACTGACGGCATTTAGTTTTGTCAATCTGTCTGTCATTTTTGAATACGCTCTCAAAAACCGCAGATTGCACAGTCCCAAACAAGTCTTTTTAAATCTCATCGTGCCAACGCTTGGCTTTATCACCATCTTTATTATGTGGCTTAATGTCGAAAACACCTCGCTATACGCTGGGCTATCTTGGGGCTTATTAGGATTTGTCTATCTTTTATGGTTGACCAAAGGTTTTTCAAAGCCCATACCCACCCATCAAGAGTAACTCTTAAAATAAAAAATCGGACAACTAGGTCCGATTTTTTTATACTACTAACCACTCATCTTTTTGAGTACAGACAGTTTATTCAAGTATTAAAAACACACTCATAAAATAGATGTGGTTACACACAGACTAGTTGATATGGCATCAAATTCGCACTATAATAAAATTATCCGTGCCAAACACCAAGATTGATCCAACCCCTTCAATACATAAAAGGAATTCATATGCTATTCACCAATTTCACCCGCCAATACCCTCTTTCCAAAACCTTGCGTTTTGAATTAAAGCCTATTGGTAAAACACTTGAACACATCAAAGCCAAAAACTTTTTGGGGCAAGACGCTACACTTGCCGAAAGTTATCAAAAAATAAAACCGATTTTAGATGACTATCATCGTGATTTTATTGAGTTGGCGTTAACAGACACTCATCTAGCACAGCTGTCTGATTTTCAGCATACTTATCTGGCACTAAAAAACAGTAAAAAAGACGACAAATTACATAAAGATTTAGAAAAATCACAAGAGCAATTACGCAAACAAATTGTCAAGCAGTTTGAAAAAGACAATACCACCAAAGCCTGGTTCAAAGGTTTGTTTGCCAAAGAATTGTTCGGTAGTAAAAAAGAGCAAGGCGATTTGACAAAGTGGGTCATTCAAAAAGAAGGTGAAGAATCGCCAAAAATTGCACTCATCAAGCAGTTTATCGGTTTTAGTACTTATTTTAGTGGCTTTTATGAAAACCGAAAAAACCTATATAGCCACGAAGCCAAACACACCGCCATTGCTTATCGCTTAATTCACGAAAACCTACCCAGATTTGTGGATAATATTCAGATTTTGCATCATATCAAAAATAGTCACCCAAAACTGTATCAACAGCTTTTTGATATCAACAATCAAATTACTGATTATTTTGATGAATTTGGTATTGATGATTTATTGAATATTGAGTTTTATAATCATCTATTATCCCAATCTGGTATTAGTGCTTACAATGCGTTATTGGGTGGTAAAGTTTTGGATAATGGCACAAAATTACAGGGTATTAATGAGTTTATCAATCTATATAATCAACAAAATAAATGTAAAGTTGCCAAACTAAAACCCCTGCACAAACAATTATTGAGCGACAAACAAAGCCTATCCTTTTTACCAACAAGGTTTGAAGATGATAACGAAGTTTGTAGTGCAATTAATGACTTTTATCGTACTTATCACGATGATTTTAATAAAATTGACACCATATTAAATCATATTAAAGATTACGACCCAAATGGTATATACATCCATCATGGTCAATTAACGCATATTTCACACATTTTATATGGCAATTTTAATATCATTAATCAGGCATTATCTGATTATTATGCCAACACCATCAATACCGAATTTAACAACAAACTTACCAAAGCCAAAACGGATAATGTCAAAAATAAACTCAATAAAGAACGAGAAACATTTATCAAATCCGAGCATAGCATT
Organism: Moraxella haemolytica; assembly: GCF_030177935.1. Lineage (NCBI taxonomy): Bacteria > Pseudomonadati > Pseudomonadota > Gammaproteobacteria > Moraxellales > Moraxellaceae > Moraxella > Moraxella haemolytica. The sequence goes on along the minus strand of NZ_CP089974.1, from coordinate 717,032 downwards.
GCCACTTTGGAGCAGGCATTAGGTCAATATTGTCAAAAACAAGAGGATGTTGCGTTTGTAAGCATAGTAGATTATCTATCACAATGCTCCATCAATGCTGATGCTCAAAAATTGTCCTTAATCAAAAACATTGACAATAAATTTAGCACCATCAAAGGATTTTTGGAAAAAGAATATCCTACTGGTGAGCGTAACTTTTATAAACACAAAAAATCTCATGACATTGTCAATTTAAAGTTATTTTTAGATAGCGTGATGGCTTTGGTGCATTTTATTAAGCCATTAGCCATCGGTAGCGACACCAGATTAAATGAGGATAAGACATTTTATGGTGAGTTTACGCCCTTGCATGATGATTTGAAGCATTTTAGCTCACTTTATAACAAAGTGCGTGATTATATTTCACAAAAAGCCTTTACTGCAGAAAAATACAAACTCAATTTTGATAACGCCACCTTACTCAATGGTTGGGACTTAAATAAAGAAAAGGATAACTTTGGCATTATTTTACAAAAAAATGATAACTATTATCTAGCGATTTTGGATAAATCACATAAACAAGTCTTTGACCAAGCCCCAGTTGCCACAAGCCAAGATGTTTATCAAAAAATGGTTTATAAACTATTACCCGGTCCAAACAAGATGTTGCCAAAAGTATTTTTCGCAAAAAGCAATATTGATTATTATTCGCCCTCTAAGGACATTTTGGAGAAATACGAAAAAGGTACACACAAAAAAGGTGAACTGTTCAATCTATCTGATTGTCATCGCCTGATCGACTTCTTTAAAACTAGCATCAATAAGCACTCAGAATGGCGAGAGTTTGGCTTTCAATTTTCTGACACCAGCAATTATCAAGATTTAAGTGATTTTTATAAGGAAGTTGAACCACAAGGGTATAAAGTTTTCTTTACCGATATTGACAGCAGTTATATTGATAACTTGGTAGAACAAGGAAAACTCTACCTATTCCAAATTTACAATAAAGATTTTTCTGCAAAATCTTACGGCAATAAGAATTTGCATACTTTGTATTTTAAGGAATTATTTAGCCCAGAAAATCTACAAAATGTGATTTATAAACTAAATGGCGAAGCGGAGATTTTTTATCGCAAGGCATCATTAAATATTGATGATGTGGCAAAGCACCCTGCTTATGAAAAACTGACGATGAAAAACCCCAACAACCCCAATCAGGATAAAATTGCCACCCACACAATCATCAAAGATAAACGCTATACGGAGGATAAGTTCTTATTACATATTCCCATTACGATGAATTTTGGTGTTCATGGCGCTGGCTTTAAAGAATTTAATAAAAATGTCAATCAAACACTTAAAAATAGTAACGAAGATATCCATATCATTGGCATTGACCGTGGTGAACGCCATTTATTATATGTCAGTGTCATCAATAGCCAAGGTGAAATTGTTGAACAAAAGTCTTTAAATGAGATTGTTAATACTGGTCATAACGGCATTAAATTAACAGTCAATTATCATGCTCTTTTGGATAACAAAGAAAAAGAGCGTTTGGAGGCTCGTGTAAACTGGGGAGAGATTGAAAATATCAAAGAAATTAAGCAAGGTTATTTAAGTCAAGTGGTGCATTATATCAGCCAGCTGATGCTTAAATACAATGCCATTGTTGTGTTGGAAGATTTGAATTTTGGCTTTAAGCGTGGACGGTTTAAGGTTGAAAAGCAAGTGTATCAAAACTTTGAAAATGCACTTATTAAAAAACTCAATTACTTGGTATCAAAAGATAACCCACCAAATGAATTAGGCGGTATTAGAAATGCACTGCAATTAACCAATAAATTTGAAGATATTAAAGATATTGGTAAGCAGACAGGATTTTTGTTTTATGTGCCTGCTTGGAATACCAGTAAGATTGACCCTACTACAGGTTTTGTTAATTTATTGCCACTAAACTATGAAAATACAGACAAAGCCAAAGCATTTTTTAAGAATTTTGATGGCATTTATTATAACGCTAGCAAAGATTATTTTGAGTTTACATTGGATTATAATAACTTTACCGATAAAGCAAATGGCTCAAAAACCCATTGGGTGATTTGTTCACATGGCGATGTGCGTTATGCTTATAATAATACCAAAAAAACTATAGACAAAATCAATATCAATGATTGTCTAAAAGCATTATTTAATAAACATCAAATCAATTATCAAACTGGCAATGATTTAATTGATGCGATTTGCAATAATAATAGTAAAAATCTGTATAGCAGTCTTTATTATTATCTAAAAGTACTGGTATCTATGCGATATAGCAACGCCAATACAGGCGATGATTTTATTTTATCGCCTGTAGCAAATAAAAACGGTGAGTTTTTTGATAGTCGCAAGGCTGACAACCGCTTACCAAATGATGCTGACGCCAATGGTGCGTATCATATTGCCAAAAAAGGCTTGTGGGTATTAAATCAAATTAAAGCAAGTGATGATTTGGATTCATTGAAACTGGCTATTAGCAATCAAGAATGGCTTAAATTTGTTCAAACCCATTAGATAGTTTTTAGGCTCAATTTTAAAAATTGAGCCTAATTTTTATGGATAATTAAATGATATTATGGAACATAATGTATTAAATATCAGTCAGTTAAACGACTTTGTTTTTTGTCCTTATTCTATTTATCTGCACAATGTTTATCAAGGATTAGATGAAGAGCAGTATCATGATACACCGCAAGTCGCTGGCAAACAAGCCCATGAAACGGTGGATAACGGCAGTTATAGCACCAAAAAAGATATTTTAACAGGCATATTTGTGTATTCAGAAGAGTATGGTTTAATGGGGAAAATTGACCAATATTTTACCCAAAGTAAAAAACTCATTGAACGCAAGAAAAAGATTAAAACCATTTATGATGGTTATAAATTACAACTTTATGCACAATATTTTTGCTTGATAGAAATGGGATTTAAGGTGGATTATTTAGGATTTTATTCTAAAGATGACAATAAGCATTATCCACTTGCTCTACCTAATGATGAGACAACACAATGGTTCAAAGCATATTTAAACAAGATTCGTCATTATGAACCCAGTATCATTTTGAGTAATATCAATCCAAACAAATGCCAATATTGTATTTATGCTGCTTTATGCGACCAAACTTCGTTATCATTAAAATGACTTCAGGGATGACAGATGCTCAATCAAGCTGATCTAAAATATCGACAAGTAATTTTATTAACCAATACCGAACTAAAACATCTGGTTATTTCACAAGGCAATATCGTCATTAAAGATGACAATGGTGAAGTGTTAACACGATTATCTAAAAATAAAGTGCTCGCAATCGTCAGCATTGGTCATCTAACCTTAACAAGTGTTACGATTGATTACTGCCAAAAATACAACATAGCCCTCATTTTATTAAACGAACGCTTGCGACCGATGATGTTTATCAGTCATGCAGCAGAAGCGAATTTCTTATTACGCCAAAAGCAATATTTCATGACTGCCAAATTAAAACAAACGCTTGCCAATCAGCTTGTATTTAGCAAGATTCATGGACACATTGTTTTATTAAAGAATCTGCGTCAAAAAAGCGATGAACTAAAAACGGCAATCAACGAACTCAAACAGTATCAAGAACGCTGCTTAACCGCTGACCGATTGGATTTTTTAATGGGTATTGAGGGTAATTCAGCAAAGTTGTTTTTTAAATATCATTTTATGCAAGCAAAACATTTTAAGTGGCAAGGCAGAAAACCTAGATTAAAACTAGATCCTGTTAATGTGGTTTTGGATATGGGTTATACGCTACTTTTTAATTATATTGAATGTAATTTAAGATTGTTTGGTTTTGATGTTTATCAAGGGGTATTGCACCAATTATGGTTTAAAAGAAAATCACTGGTATGTGATTTTGTAGAGCCATTTCGCTGTATTATTGATAGGCAAGTTTTAATATCTTCTAATTTGGGTCAATTTAAGGCAGAACATTTTGGCCAAAATAAACTGCAATACCATTTAAAAACCCAGCACAGCCGAGAATATCATGCCATATTAATGAATGCAATCATCACTCATAAACAGGCAATTTTTATTTATATTCGTGATTATTATCGCTTGTTTATGAAAATCAATGACGAAAAGCAAGATTATGATTTTCCAAGTTTTGATTTATTTGAAGATAAGGAGATTTGATGATTATTGTCAGTTATGATATCAGTAACAATAAGGTGCGAACGAAATTTGCTAAGTTTTTGATGGAATATGGCGACCGTTTGCAATATTCAGTGTACGAAATCCAAAATAGCGAGCGTATTTTAAATATTGTTACCCAAAGAATCAAACACGAGTTTGAACCCTTGTTTTGTGGAGCAGACAGTGTTATAATATTTAGGTTTACAGAACGAGAAGTGTTGCGTTATGGCAATGCTGTTCATCGCACACAGGATTTATTAGTACTGTAATGTTATTTAAAAACTTACAAACCTTAGTCTTCCTGCTGTAAATTTTGAGTTTTTGGGGTAAAAATGAGTGAAATTTGTTTAAATTTTAATCAAAATCCGCTAAAAATTAGTAAAAATACCCCAAAACGGGTCTAACGACCTTCCTTAATTTCTACTATTGTAGATTTAAGTAAAGTAGATTTTTTCATTGGGTTGTCTAACGACCTTCCTTAATTTCTACTATTGTAGATCGTAAGATTTCATTTTTGACCTCTTTTGGTCTAACGACCTTCCTTAATTTCTACTATTGTAGATCGCGATTCCACGCTCAAAATCCCCTTTGTCTAACGACCTTCCTTAATTTCTACTATTGTAGATAGGTTCCACATTTTTAGCCTCCTTGGGGTCTAACGACCTTCCTTAATTTCTACTATTGTAGATTGGAATTTACACCACCCCCTTTTGGACGTCTAACGACCTTCCTTAATTTCTACTATTGTAGATACAAGTAGCTAGTTTATCTAGCCGTTAGTCTAACGACCTTCCTTAATTTCTACTATTGTAGATGAATTGGAACGGAATTTTACAACCTATGTCTAACGACCTTCCTTAATTTCTACTATTGTAGATTGTAACCCTTGCTACATAAGGCTTGCGGTCTAACGACCTTCCTTAATTTCTACTATTGTAGATTTTTATAGACCCCACGCAAGCCTTATGTCTAACGACCTTCCTTAATTTCTACTATTGTAGATCAAGACGCTTTATTCGCAATCAAGCGAAGTCTAACGACCTTCCTTAATTTCTACTATTGTAGATCGCGATTCCACGATTGGAATCTGTTTTGTCTAACGACCTTCCTTAATTTCTACTATTGTAGATATTTTAGCCCCCCCATTATAAAGAAATGTCTAACGACCTTCCTTAATTTCTACTATTGTAGATCTTTTGATATGCTTGCGCCCATTAGCATGACGTCTAACGACCTTCCTTAATTTCTACTATTGTAGATCTGAGATGAGTGTAGACAAATACCCTAGTCTAACGACCTTCCTTAATTTCTACTATTGTAGATCTCTGTCGCTTGCTTATATAGAAGTGTCTAACGACCTTCCTTAATTTCTACTATTGTAGATCATGATTCCATTCCGTTTTTGGCTTTTGTCTAACGACCTTCCTTAATTTCTACTATTGTAGATAACTTGTTGCGTATCATGACATTATAGGTCTAACGACCTTCCTTAATTTCTACTATTGTAGATCTTATGCCATCTATTTTGTTAATGGTTGTCTAACGACCTTCCTTAATTTCTACTATTGTAGATCTTGAGCGACGCAAGAGAGCGGTCTCAGTCTAACGACCTTCCTTAATTTCTACTATTGTAGATACTGAGCAGTTTTTATAGCAGTATCCACAGGTCTAACGACCTTCCTTAATTTCTACTATTGTAGATTTGTTTGTGCCTTCAGCATTAGTTGGTCTAACGACCTTCCTTAATTTCTACTATTGTAGATCCAATGTCAAGTCCCAGCAGACAAAAGGTCTAACGACCTTCCTTAATTTCTACTATTGTAGATAAGGCCTCCATGTTCGGCGAATGCGACGTCTAACGACCTTCCTTAATTTCTACTATTGTAGATCCGTTTTGCCATTTTGCGGTTTTTGATGTCTAACGACCTTCCTTAATTTCTACTATTGTAGATATATCTAGGGTGATGTGGTAGTCAATGGTCTAACGACCTTCCTTAATTTCTACTATTGTAGATCACGATTCCTCACTCGGAATGGCGTTTTGTCTAACGACCTTCCTTAATTTCTACTATTGTAGATAGTTGCTCTGCTTGCATTTTAGCAATTCGTCTAACGACCTTCCTTAATTTCTACTATTGTAGATGCACCAAGTGCATCTCTAGCCAGCCTTGTCTAACGACCTTCCTTAATTTCTACTATTGTAGATATAATCTTGCGTTAATTAAGTTTTGCATTGTCTAACGACCTTCCTTAATTTCTATCAACATATACAAATATAGCCAAACAACTGTTTAATTTTTTAGGATCGCAACTAAAAAATAAAATAAAAAATCGGACAAATAGGTCCGATTTTTTTATTGCTATTAGTCTGCTTTTTCTGTGGTTGGAGGCGGTCCTGGTAACAGATGCTCATCCACCATCTCGTTAGCACTATTATGCTCGGCAGACTCTTCGGTAATATACCATTGGTTATTACGGTATAAGGTCAAACGATCTCGCCCAAGTCCACGAATCAGACAGTACATCATCACAAAGATAACAAGAGCAAAGGGCAGTCCTGCCACAATCGCTGCTGCTTGCAACGCCGAAAGCCCTCCTGCTGCTAGCAAGATTGCCGCAATGATGCCTTCTGATGTTACCCAAAACAGTCTTTGGATTTTTGGTGGATTGGTGTTACCACCTGCAGTTAGCATATCCACCACAAGACTGGCACTGTCTGCACTGGTTACAAACCACAGCACAATCATCACCAGTGTTACTACCACCAAGCCTTGCGTAAATGGGTAATATTCAATAAATTTAAAAATCGCACTACCTGAATCAGCAAGCACTGCCGCTGATAAACCAAAATCTCCAGACAACTCCATATTGATCGCCACGCCACCAAAGGCCGTAAACCACAAAAACAACAAGAGCATCGGCACAAATAGCACACCAAAAATAAACTCACGAATGGTACGACCACGAGAAATACGAGCGATAAAAATACCCACAAATGGCGACCAACTTACCCACCATGCCCAATAAAAGATTGTCCAAGCACCCTGCCAATCGCTATCCATATAGGCTTCATTCCAAAGCCCTAGCGTGATGATATTGCCTGCATAGTTACCTATATTCTCCACAAAGCTATCTAAAATAAACTGAGTTGGACCTGCTATGATCATAAAGGCAAGCATGATGAGCGTACCAATAATGGTGATATCACTTAGGCGTTTCACCCCCTTATCAAGTCCTGCCATCACAGAAAATGCCGCACAAGCGGTAATGCCTGCTACTAGGGCGATTTTAAATACAAGACTTGGTTCAATACCAAACATCTGCCCAAGTCCTGTTTCAAGTTGCATCACACCAAGACCGAGCGAGGTTACCACACCAAACATCGTACCAAACACCGCCAAAATATCGACCGCATGCCCCCATTTGCCATAAATATTCTTACCAATCAATGGAAATAGCACCGAACGAATTGACAGCGGTAAGCCGCGCCGATAGTGAAAATAAGCAAGACTCAACGCCACCACTGAGTACACCGCCCAAGCGTGCAAACCCCAATGCAAAAACGACAACTGCATCGCCTGCTTAGCACTCTCTACACTACTAGAGTCGGCAATAGGTGGCTTCACAAAGTGATACAGAGGCTCAGCTGTACCCCAATAAAGTAGCCCAATACCAATACCGGCTGAAAACAGCATTCCAATCCATGAACCAAAGCTATATTCAGGTGTTTCTGTTTGAGCCCCAAGGCGAATATCGCCATAGCGACTTAATGATATATACACACAAAACACTAAGGCTGCATTCATTAAGATAATGAACATAAAGCCAAAATGTCGAGTGATGAGCGTTTGTGCCTTGCCAAAAATTTGACCCGCCAACTCACTAAACATCGCCCCAAAAATAATAAAACCAACAATCAGTAATGCTGATATTAAAAATACAGGCACATTTACCTGCGGAAAAATACCCAGTCGCTTTATCTCAACTTGAGGCATAGCACTGGACTTAGGTTGTTCTGGTGTCGTCATACCTATCCTTATCAATTAAAAATATATCTAAATTACTTCAATCAAAACAGTTAATTAATACAAACAAGTTCAATCATCATGTTTGTATTAATTAGCCTTGCTTACAAATTTAACAGATTTAGCAATAATTTGCAAATTGCAGACAAGACAGCCACCCAGTTTTCTCAAGAAAAATGCCAAAAATACCACCAGATTTTATCTAACAACTTTATGTCAAGGCTTAAAAAATAGGCAACGCCAAAGCATTTTTATCCGCCTTGGTAAATAAGCAAATCCGTCCACGCGTCCATCTATCATCTTTTTTTATAAGATAATCTTTATAATCCATCAAGGAGTTAAACTTCGACCACTCTTATGTCATCTCACCAAGCCTAAGATACGCCTTGTGAGAGCTAGGGGTACAAAAAACAATTTTCTGCAAAAATTAACCAAAAAATATTAGCCAAAATTGTGCAACTTTGTTTATAATCATAATTTATTTTTATACTTTTTCATATAAAAGAAACACTCTTTTTGCTCTCACAAACCCTTAAAAAAATGTTACAATAAAGCAAATAAACTTAGCTAACTTGGCGTGCTTCTATAGACCAAGTCCAAGCCAACAAGGAAATAAACGATGCCAACCTACCGTTCAAAAACTTCTACATCTGGTCGCAATATGGCAGGGGCGAGAGCCTTATGGCGTGCCACAGGCATGACCGATGATGATTTTAATAAGCCAATCATTGCCATCGCCAACTCATTCACCCAGTTTGTACCAGGACATGTTCACCTAAAAGACTTAGGGCAACTGGTCGCCCGTGAAATAGAAAAGACAGGCGGTGTTGCTAAAGAATTTAACACCATTGCTGTTGATGATGGCATTGCAATGGGGCATGGTGGTATGCTCTACTCCCTGCCTAGCCGTGATTTGATTGCCGACAGTGTAGAATATATGGTTAATGCTCATTGTGCCGATGCTTTGGTGTGTATCTCCAACTGCGATAAAATCACCCCTGGTATGCTGATGGCAGCCTTGCGTCTGAACATACCTACCATCTTTGTTTCTGGCGGCCCGATGGAAGCTGGTAAAGTCTTGGCAAGTGAATTGGCAGATGGGCATACCACACATGAAACCATCACCGCCGATGACGGCAAAAAAGTGCGTAAACTTGACCTTGTGGACGCCATGATTGACGCTGCCGATGACTTAATTTCTGATGAAGATGTGATGAGCGTTGAACGGTCAGCCTGCCCTACTTGTGGCTCTTGTTCTGGTATGTTTACCGCCAATTCAATGAATTGCTTAACCGAAGCATTGGGGCTATCCTTGCCAGGTAATGGCTCACTACTTGCCACACACGCCAAAAGAAAAGAGCTGTTCTTGGAAGCTGGCAGAATGATAGTCAAGCTCGCTCAACGCCATTATGAACAAGGCGATAACAGCATTTTACCACGCTCTATCGCCACCAAAGATGCCTTTATGAATGCGATGAGTCTTGATATTGCTATGGGTGGTAGTACCAATACGATTTTGCACTTACTGGCAGCAGCACACGAAGCAGGCGTAAACTTTAAAATGGCAGATATTGACCATCTTAGCCGTCAAGTACCCTGCCTATCTAAAGTTGCTCCAGCCACACAAAAATACCACATGGAAGATGTGCATCGTGCAGGGGGTGTTATGGCGATTTTAGCCGAGCTTGACCGTGCAGGGTTGTTACGCACGAATGTGCCAACGGTGCATAGTGCCACGCTAAAAGACGCACTGAACAAATGGGATATCATGAACCCTGACAATGTAGATGCTCGGAATCTCTACATCGCCGCCCCCGCCGGCATTCGCACCACACAAGCATTTAGCCAAAACAAAGAATGGTCAAATCTTGATGTCAATCGTGAAAGTGGCTGTATCCGCAGTAAAGAATTTGCATACAGTCAAGATGGTGGTTTGGCGGTGCTATTTGGTAACATTGCTACTCGTGGCTGCGTGGTTAAGACAGCAGGCGTAGATGAAAGCATTTTAAAATTTACAGGGCGTGCAAGAGTATTTGAAAGCCAAGACAGTGCAGTAGAAGCGATTTTGGCAGATCAAATCGTCGCAGGCGATATTGTCATTATTCGCTACGAAGGGCCAAAGGGTGGACCTGGTATGCAAGAGATGCTATACCCAACTTCCTATCTAAAATCAAAAGGACTAGGCAAGGCGTGTGCCTTATTGACAGACGGCAGATTTAGCGGTGGCACATCGGGGTTATCCATCGGACATGCAAGCCCAGAAGCGGCAGAAGGTGGCAACATTGCCCTTGTAAAAGAATTTGACACCATCATTATTGATATTCCAAATCGGTCTATCCATCTTGATGTCTGCAATGATGAACTTGCCCGCCGTCGTGAACAAATGCTAGCAAAAGGTAAGCAAGCCTTCAAACCCGTTAATCGTCAGCGTAAAGTATCACAAGCCTTACGAGCCTACGCAGCACTTACCACCAGTGCTGACACAGGAGCGGTAAGAGATGTCAGTCAAGTGGAATAAATACCCAAAACTTGAGAGTAAAGGAGAGACGACAATCTCTCCTTTATTTTTTGCATTGCACATGGATTAAGTCATTGATGTGATAGTCTAAATAAGAAAAATTAACCATCAAAATACGGTCATTGATATCTTTTACCACTCAATCTTTTCCATAACTCATCAGCACAACACAAGCCATAAAAAAATAAACCCCATCATGATGACAGGGTATACTTTAGTAGTAGGTTGAATGATACCAATGATTTTTAATCAAATAAGGCACACAATCAATCTTTAGTTCAAAGACCAATCTCACCAATAAAAGGAATGTGGCGATATTTTTGATTATAATCTAAGCCATAGCCTACAATAAAACGATCCTCAACTTCAAAACCCAAAAACTTAACATCCATCTCAATTTCACGGCGTGATGGCTTACTAACCAAAGTGCACAGCTCAATGGAGTTTGGATTGCGAGTTTTTAGGATTTCTACCACTTTTGATAGAGTGCGTCCTGAATCAATGATGTCTTCCACAATCAACACATCCTTGCCTGCAATCTCGCTATCCAAATCTTTTAGGATTTTGACATCACCACTTGATACAGTGGTTTTATTGATATAGCTTGACACTGTCATAAAATCAAGTTCATGTGGTTTGTCAATCGCACGGCATAAGTCCGCCATAAAAATAACCGAACCACGCAGAAGTCCAATCAAAATTAACGCTTTATCGCTATTGGCGTAGTGAGCATTGATGGCAGCACCCAGTTCTTTGACTTTAACGGCAATTTCCTCTTGAGAAATCATCACATTGATGGCAGGTTCTGTATTCATAAGTAGTCTTTTTTTGAAAATTAAAGAGATTATTTTATTATATAATCCACGGATTATCAAGCCTTAACGAGATGCTAGATGAATTGCCATCTCAGATAAGGCGAATTGTCGTACATCATTGAGCATGGTTGTATCAAAATTATGAATGAATGCCATTGACAAGCGACGCTTAGGATCGCAAAATGCCACTGAGCCATTATAGCCCATATGCCCATATGCCTCGCTTACATCTTGTAGGCTAAACAAGCGGTGAAAGCCTGTTCGCCATCGCATATTAGCAGGCATGACAGCATCAAATCCATCAACTTGCACTCGCCTCATATCCGCCAAAACTTCAGAGTTAATCAAAGTCTTCCCCTGCCACACACCGTCATTAGCGTGCATTGCATATATTCTAGCAAGTGCTTGAGCGGTAGAGACGCCATTGGCGGCAGGGATAACAGCTTTTAATACATCGGTATGATGATACTCAATACCATCTCTACCGTTGGGCATCAAGGCATTCTTATAATTTGCCAGATTCATCTTGGAAGTGCCAAAATATAGCTTATTGATATTGGCAGTCGTCATATCATTTCCATTTAATGCCGTTCGCCAAATGGCAGCAGCAGGCATCTTGCTTAGACTTTGTAACACCATCGGCGTATCTGGTTTTAGCACAGGCTTTCTTTTGACACCTTGTAGACCATCAAAATAACGCACAGGCTTGGCGATTAAGTGTACCTTGTCATCAGGTACACCATAGTATAACTGCCCTTCTACACCAAGTGGCTTAGCCAAATATTCATCAAGCACTGCTTGTAGCTTCATGCCAAGCACCCTTTCAATGGTATGACCTATCACCCACCCAGACACCAAGGCACTGTATGCACTGGCATAGTTATGCAACTCTTGTCCTCGTGGTGTATCAATAGGCATATTTTCAATCAACCTGCCCATCGCCTGCCAATCCAACAAGTCATCAACCGACTGCGTCAAAGCCGTGATATTAAACAATCCTGATGTATGAGTTAATATCTGACGCAAAGTAATGCTCTGCTTGCCATTATTGGCAAAGTTCTGCCAATAATGGCTAATCAGTGTATCATAATTCAACAATCCTTTAGATACCAATACCGCCACTAATGTCGCCAACACCCCCTTCCCAATGGAGAAGTTCACTGACAAGACCGTATCTTGCCATGCCATCTGGGGCAAAGCATGACCCACAGAAGCATTTACTATCTCACGACCATCTTGATAAACCACAACCACACCACCTGCGGGCGACTCATCAAATTGCAGGGCTGACAACACCCCATTAAAAACCTGCCAATCTGCCATACATCACTCTTGTTATCTCAAATCTCAAAATCTGCATTAGTCAAACCACCCAAAATTAACAAGACAACTTGCTATGGGCATTTATCAAAAAACTGAACATCAATCCAGTTTTTTGATTGTTTTTATGCCATTTTATTCATGTCTACACATTAGACTTACTATAAAAAAGTAATGCGACCCAATAAATGCGGTTTGTCAGTCCCTGCAGCATACAAGGCAAAACTGCGACCATCTGTTTCTGTGCGAGCCACAAAGTCTATCTTAGATGGCAAAAAAATTGGGGTTTTAAATGACACATCAACACGATAAGCCTTAGGTAAGTCGTGAAACTGAGCAATGCTTGCTGCTTTTGACCACATACCATGTGCAATGGCACGGGGAAAGCCAAAGGCACGAGCAGATAAAGGGTGCAAATGAATCAAATTAAAGTCCCCAGACACAAAAGCGTATCTACGACCAATGTCTTCAGGAATGTTAATCAGCTCCGCCCAATGATTATCGTCCGGCTCAAGTCTAGGGGTTGGCGTCTCCACAGTCTTTGGACGAGCTCGCTCTTCGGCAGTTTTTTTCTGGCGTGAAAGGTAGGTTGATACCCCTTCCCACACCAGCTCATCTTGGATACTAACCGTGGTGATAAAATCAAACTGCTGACCCTTGTCATGTGCCTTTAAATTAGCAATACGCACCGATAATGACACCGTTTCACTATCATAAATAATGCGATGCTGTGTTACGCTGTTTTCTATGTGCACCAAGCCAAGCATGGCAAAGGGAAAATCTGGCTTTGCCATCATATTCATCTGCAAAGTCTGCGACAACACCGCAAAATAAGTTGGTGGTACACGACCGTCATTGATGAACCCACAGATTTTACGATACTCTCTTAAATTCTGCTCATCAATGGCCAGATGATCCACTTGATATATCGATTCAGGCAAAGTCTTTGCCTTATTATCGCCAATAGGAATCAAACTTTTGATAACATTGGCATAAGTGGTGTGCATTTTTGGCAATTCTTTAAAATGTTGTTCTGCCATAAGATACCTTCATGTACATAAAATGCAATCAACAATCGTTATATTGCAATATAATTGTTAGGATTTTTAAGTCGCCAAACCGTCATATTTTTAGACCGTTTGGCTGATAAATATCTCAAAACTCAACAAAACATTAAGCTCCAAGCACGCTTTGACCACAGACTCGTACAATATTACCATTTAAGCCTGATGCTTTAGGCGATAGTAGCCAAGCGATGGTTTCTGCCACATCCACAGGCTCTCCACCTTGACTCATAGAATTCATACGCCGTCCTGCCTCCCTGATAGCAAATGGAATAAGACTGGTCATCTTAGTTTCAATAAATCCTGGTGCAACCGCATTGATGGTCTTATTTGAACCGTCAAATGTCCGTGCTGTTGCCTCTACCAAACCGATGACACCAGCCTTACTCATGGCATAGTTGGTTTGACCCAAATTACCTGCAATACCTGAGATTGATGACACGCAGACGATGCGTGCAACATCACTCACCCCACCATTGGCAATCAAATACTCATTGATGGTATGAATGGCCTTTAGGTTAATGCTTAACACCAAATCCCATTTATCTTCACTCATATTTGCCAAAGTCTTATCACGAGTAACTCCAGCATTATGAACAATGCCATCTAGCACACCGCATTGTTCCAAAATCTCTTTAGCAGCATTCTCATTGGTAATATCAAGTGGCAAGGCTTGACCACCCAAATTTCCTGCCACTACCTGAAGCTCTGCTAGGCTTTGTGGCACATCTAAGCAGTATAACTTAGCACCATCTCTTGCTAAAACCTGTGCTACCGCCGCACCAATACCACGAGACGCACCTGTTACAAGGATTTTTTTGCCTGCCAACGGTTTTGCATCATCAAAATCACTCGTATCTACCTGACCGCCCACAGTCAAGGTGATGGGCTGACCTGATACATAAGCGGACTTGGCAGACAAGAAGAATCTTAATGCGTGCTCAAGATGAGCCTCTGCTCCCACTTGTGTATAAATGACATTGGCAGTAATGCCTTTTTTAAATTCCTTGGCAACTGATTTGGTAAAACCAAGCAAGGCTCTTTGAGCCAAAGCAAAACCCACATCGCTACCTGTACAACATGACGGACGAGCGATGATGACAATGCGCCCAGAAGATTTGATGTGTCTGGCGATGGCGTGAAAAAACTCATACACCTGCTTTAACTCATCGGTGTTTTTGATATTTGTCGCATCAAAAATCGCCACCTTAAAGCGAGCATTCTCATCACTTAGCTTGGTATGTAAGTCTTGTTGTGTGGTGATTTTGGCATCAAGTTTTACCAAAATATCCTGCAAAGCATCCGCCACCAAAGTATCATCGCCAACTGATACCGCCAAAGCAACTTCACCACGAATAACAGGTTGACCTGCTTCATAACGGTCCAGCTTAATCGGCAACGGCAAACCAAGATTTTTGGCAACTTTTCTTCCCAAAGATGACTGAACCAACTCACCATAACGGTCGCTCATAGCTTTACCCCTCCATTTCATGAATGAATTTATCAATAATAAATTACCCATTCTAACATAAAAAAACCATTATGCCACCCAAAAACCCCTAGATTTTTCATCAAGAAATCTTAAACATGCACCCGCCTCTCTGATCAAATTATTATTTTGCAAAATTTAATCTTATAAAAATTATTGTTACAAATTAAGTCAATCTTTCCATTTTTTATAAAATAATGCTAATCTAGCTTTATTTACTAAGCTAATTTCTTTAAACCGATTATTAAGGAGTTTTTATGACCATTAAAAAAGTTGCCATCTTAGGTGCAAACCGCATTCCTTTTGCCCGCTCAAACGGTGCCTATGCTGATGCCAGTAATATTGATATGCTCAGTGCCACCCTAGAAGGATTGGTTAGTCGCTTTAATCTGGCAGATAAAGAGATTGGCGAAGTTGTGGCTGGTACAGTCTTAAAGCACAGTCGAGATTTGAACCTAACTCGTGAAGCTGTATTAAACACCAGTCTGCCTGCCACCACACCCACCTATGACATCTCCCAAGCGTGTGGCACAGGGCTACAGGCTGCTTTTGCGGTTGCTAATAAAATCGCCCTTGGTATCATTGATAGTGGCATTGCAGGTGGCACAGACACCACCTCAGACGCACCGATTGCTCTAGGTGATGGTATTAGAAAGTCACTCTTACGCCTAAACACCGCCAAAGACACGAAAGCTCGCCTAGCAGCTCTAAGCACCATCAATCCAAAAAAATTGCTTGCATTCCCTGAAAATGGCGAACCACGAACTCGCCTATCCATGGGTGAGCATCAAGCAATCACCGCTCTAGAGTGGAACATCAGTCGCACCGAACAAGACAAATTGGCATTTGATAGCCATCAAAACCTGTCTCGTGCCTATAATGAAGGTTTTTTTGACGACCTAATCACCCCTTACAAAGGGCTGACTCAAGACAACAACCTGCGTGCTGACACCACACTTGATAAGCTCGCCAGTCTAAAGCCTGTCTTTGGTAAGAAAAATATCAACCCTACCATGACCGCTGCCAACTCCACACCACTGACTGACGGTGCATCATGCGTATTACTATCTAGCGATGACTGGGCAGCAGAACATGGTTATGAACCGCTTGCCTACATCACCCATCAGCGGACAGCGGCGGTAGATTTCATCGGCAAAGACGGTATTACCGAAGGGTTGTTGATGGTACCTGCCTATGCCGTACCCAAAATGTTACAGCGTGCAGGCTTGACCTTGCAAGACTTTGATTTTTATGAGATTCATGAGGCATTTGCTTCACAGGTACTGTCCACTTTGGCAGCATGGGAAGATGAAAAATTCTGCAAACATCGCTTAGGGCTTGACGCACCACTTGGCTCAATTGACCGTAGCAAGCTTAATGTGAACGGCTCAAGTCTTGCTGCCGGACACCCGTTTGCCGCCACAGGAGGTCGTATCTTGGCTACCGCTGCCAAACTTTTGGCACAAAAAGGCTCAGGGCGTGCGTTGATTTCAATCTGTGCTGCTGGCGGTCAAGGCGTAACTTGCATTCTAGAACGCTAAAAAATACACAATAAAGCAAGCAAAAAGCACCTGCCATCACATCGGTAGGTGCTTTTTTAACTATTACAACTTTAGACGGTTTAATCATGCCGGCCGGATTCATAAAGTTTATACAATGACTTCTAATCTTATTATTTATAGCGTATAGACTTTTACTGCGACATAAAAATACGGCAGTCATTAACCGCCGTATTTTTATGGATATCATCCAAGCTGTCTGATTACTTGATACGCATATCACCAGTTTCAATGAAGCGTTGGTGCCATGATAATGCTTCTAGTAGTAGGTGCGGTGTATGCAAGGCACCTGCTTTTTCAGCACGGTCATAATAATCACGCAACATATCACGATAATCAGGATGTGAACAGTTATCAATGATGAGTTTAGCACGCTGACGAGGAGACTTACCACGCAGATCCGCCATGCCTTGCTCTGTTACAATAAACATCACATCATGCTCGGTGTGGTCGTGGTGGCTAACCATTGGTACAATGGCAGAAATCGCCCCGCCCTTAGCAGTTGATGGACTGACATAGAACGAGAAGAAACCATTGCGAGTGAAGTCGCCAGAGCCACCGATACCGTTCATCATCTTAGTACCCATGATATGTGTTGAGTTCACATTACCATAAATATCCGCCTCGATCATTGAGTTCATGCCAATCACACCCAAGCGACGGATAATCTCTGGATTGTTGCTGATTTCCATCGGGCGTAAAATAATCTTGTCTTTTAAGAACTCAATGTTCTCATTAAAACGAGCCAACGCATCAGGGCTAAATGATAAGGCGGTAGCAGATGCTGATTTCATCTTTTTAGCAAGAATTAGATCAAGCATACCATCTTGTAGAACTTCAGTGTAGCCTACCAAATCGTCAAATGGTGCATTTAGCAGACCTGCCATCACCGCATTAGCGACATTCCCCACGCCTGATTGCAAAGGCAGTAAGCTCTTAGGCAAACGACCAGCCTTAACTTCATGATCAAGAAAATCAATAACTTGGGCGGCGATGGCTTTTGAAACATCATCAGGCTCAGCAAATTTAGAGTTACGATCGCCAGCATTCGTCAGCACGATACCCAAAATCTTATCGCTATCGCAATCTAGAGCAGGTGTACCGATACGATCAAATGCACCCACGATAGGGATTGGTTTGCGGTGCGGTGGTAGTCCGACTTCAGCATAAATATCGTGCATACCCTCCAAGCCTTCACTCAACGCCGCATTAATCTCAATGATGACTTTCTCAGCGTTCTTAACAGCTTCAACACCATGTCCAATACCCATGGCAGGAATAATCTTGCCATCTTCAGTAATGGCAGCTGCTTCAATGATGGCGATATCAAATTTACCATAAAAACCTTGACGCATCTGTTGTTCTACATGCGACAGATGCATGTCTTGATAAGCAGTTTTACCCGCATTGATATTGTTACGCAAAGTTGGGTCAGACTGGAAAGGTGAACGAAAATGCACAGCGTTCGCCTCTGCCAACACGCCATCACATTCTGGAGCAGTAGATGCACCTGTTACCATACCAATGCTAAATTTTTCTCCTTTGGCATGAGCATCTTTAGCTTTATTGGCAATCGCTGTTGGTAGTGCCTTTGGATAACCTGCACCTGTAAAACCAGTAATCGCAAGGTTCATGCCGTCCTTGACAAACTCGGCGGCTTGCTCAGCACTCATTACTTTTTCACGCAACGATGTATTGCGGATACGTTCAATAGACATATCTGTCTCCTTATGTTTTTTCAATTAACCTAAAACTTGGTGGATATGATTGTATCACAAAACCACCCAAAATAAACCCAAAAATATCAAAATTTATGACAGGCTTATTAAGTTTAATCAACTGCTTTTTCCTAGCAATAAAACAGTTTAATCACAACCCAGATTTTAAACTCGCTACGATGAATTTATCCAAATCGCCGTTTAGTACCGCCTGAGTATTGGAAGTCTCAACACCAGTACGCAAATCTTTAATGCGTGAATCATCAAGCACATAAGAGCGGATTTGACTTCCCCAGCCGATGTCAGATTTACTATCCTCTAAAGCCTGCTGTTTTTCCATGCGTTTTTGCATTTCTAATTCATACAATTTTGCACGCAGCATTTTCATCGCCGTGTCTTTGTTGGCGTGTTGAGAACGCTCATTTTGGCACGCCACGACCACGCCTGTTGGTTGGTGCGTGATACGCACAGCAGAATCTGTGGTATTAACATGCTGACCACCCGCCCCACTAGAACGATAAGTATCAATGCGTAAATCTGCAGGATTGATGTCAATCTCAACATTGTCATCAATCTCAGGCGAAACAAACACCGCTGAAAACGAAGTATGGCGACCATTATTGCTATCAAAAGGTGATTTACGCACCAAGCGATGTACGCCAATCTCTGTACGAAGCCAACCAAAAGCATAATCACCTTTGACTGCGATGGTCGCTGACTTGATTCCTGCCACACCACCTTCGGACACTTCCAACACCTCTGCTTTAAACCCATGCGATTCACACCAACGCAAATACATACGCAACAGCATCTCCGACCAGTCTTGAGCTTCTGTACCGCCAGAACCTGCCTGAATGTCTAGATAGCAGTTATTAGCGTCCATCTCACCACTAAACATTCGTTTAAATTCTAAATCCTCTACACTCTTTAATGCTTCATCCAACTCAGCTTGCACATCGGCGAGTAGACTTTCGTCATCTTCTTCAACAGCCAGCTCCAACATCGCTCGTGCGTCATCAAGTCGCACCGACAAACCATCAACCGTGCCAACGATGCCGTCTAGTACTGATTTTTCTTTGCTAATCTTTGTAGCCAGTTCAGGATTATTCCAGATATCAGGGTTTTCTAGCTCTAAATTAACCTCTTCTAGGCGTTCTTTTTTACCCTCAACGTCAAAGATACCCCCAAAGCTCTTTACCACGAGCTTCTAAGTCTTTGATTTGGTCTTGATATGGGGCGATTTCCATGATAATTACCTTACAAATTTAATGATGGCTTTAATAAAATAACCTAAAATTATAGCAAATTTTCTACCATTTGACTATTTTTTAAGCATGGATTTTCATGTGTCATGGCAAACTTGGCTGTTTTTAATACACTCAATCACCATAGCACCATCATCATTCATATAAAAGTTAATATCAACGCACCGATATTGCATGACCGATACAAGATTTGTTTCGTGCTGACGATAGGCGACTCGTGGGTCTTGGGCAATCAGCTTGGTAATAATGACTTGGTCATCTAAACGCAGTGCGTTACTTTGTAAAAAATACATAAAATCCGTTTCAGCTTGATTGCTCCACAATACAGACCGAACAGTCGGTTTGGAAAAACCCTTTGCTCCACTCACACTGTCAGCAAATGCTAAATAAGGCTTGATGTCCAATATCGGTGTACCATCTACCATATCCGCCCCAATGATATGTAAAATCACTTGATTATCAATCACTTCCAATCTATCAAACTGCACAACCGACAGCCCAATTGCTGATGGTCGGTACATACTGCGTGTGGCAAATACTCCAATTTTCTCATTACCGCCTAGCCGTGGTGGACGCACTTGCGGACGAAAATTTGCCTGCCCTTTATTATGGTGAAAGAGCCACAAAATCCACAAATGACTATATCGCTCGATACCAACAAAAGCGTCAGATATCGCATACGGAGCAACAAAATCAATATGGCTTTTAACAGCGACAAGGTTTGGTTGCCGAGGAACACCAAACTTTTGGGACAAGGGGGAGTGATGATAACCGATGATGGGTAGCGTATGTGAAGTAATGCGATTCATGGCGTATTTGGATGGTTTATGCTAAAATTAACAGTGCTTATGCCAAAAAGTTAATAACAGTTCATTTCAAATGTCGCTATCATAGCACAGATTTCTTATTCTGCTGATTTTGTGGTAAAATTTAGCAAAAAACAACACTTGTTATCATTTTGGGACTTTCACCATGTCAAAATTCATCAGCGAAACAGTTACTTATGTTCATCACTGGACAGACAGCCTATTTACCATCAAAACCACTCGTAGTGATAGCTTGCGTTTTAGAAGTGGCGAATTTGCCATGATTGGTCTAATGGTAGATGGCAAACCGCTTGTGCGTGCCTACTCTATCGCAAGCCCTGCTTGGGCTGAGGAGCTTGAATTTTACTCAATTAAAGTTCAAGATGGACCTCTAACCTCACGCTTACAACACATCCAAGTAGGCGATGAGTTACTCATCAGTAAAAAACCCACAGGCACACTCGTATTAGATGACCTTTTGCCTGGCAAGCACCTATACCTACTTGCCACAGGTACAGGACTGGCTCCATTTTTATCGCTCACTCGTGAACCTGAAGTGTACGAACGCTTTGAAAAAGTAATTCTAGTGCATGGCGTGCGTCATGAACAGGATTTGGCATACCGTGATTTTTTTGAAAATGAACTACCAAACGATGAAATCTTTGGCGAATGGGTGCGTGAAAAACTCATCTACTACCCAACCGTAACTCGTGATGAATTTAAAAACACAGGGCGTGTTACCGATCTCATCAAGTCAGGAAAGCTCTTTGCAGACATCGGACTACCCCCCATGAATAAAGACGATGACCGTGTGATGATTTGTGGTAGCATGGCGATGAATAGTGATACTTGTACCATTTTAGATGAATTTGGCTTGACCATCTCACCACGCATGGGCGTGCCTGCCGACTATGTGGTTGAGCGTGCATTTGTGGGTTAATCAGCCCCACTAATAACAAAACGCACCGTATTATCACTGTGCGTTTTTGATTTTTAAGTCCGTTCATCTGCTGTTATGATAGCGAAATGAACAAACAATTTTTACACCCTTATACCACAAAGAGTATCAAAGATAGCAAAGATAAAATTATGTAATGTGAGCACAAATCTTGGCTGCAAGCTGTGCCAATTCATCTTGATTTGCCATAGCACTTGCGTGATTACCCAGCTCATGAATGTGAGTAGGAATTAGGTGCATATGGTAATGAAATACGCTTTGTCCTGCTTTGGCGTGATTCAGCTGCATCTGAACGATGCCATCTACACCCAAGGCCTGACGCTGAGCATGAACTACCTTTTGAGCTGTTTTAAATACTGCACAGGCATACTCACACGGCAAATCGGTCAATTCCACCGCTTCACACTTAGGAATCACAAGCACATGACCCACCGCCTGTGGCATCACATCCATAAAAGCCAGCGTTTTGTCATCTTCATAGACCTTATGGCAGGGAATCTCACCACGCAAGATTTTGGCAAAAATATTGGTGTTGTCATAAGTCATCATCAGCTCCGTTTTTAAAGATAAATAACCAATGTATCTTTATTATCATTGTAGCATAAATCTCAATACGCACAATGAAAATTATTTTACAAAAACCGATCTGTTTTTAGCGAAAAACAAAATTTTATGGTATAGTAAATTTAATTTTTAATACAACTAGCCTTTATGACCGACAGCTGCTTTATCCTGCAAGAAATACTCACCGAACCTGAATTTATTTTTCGCACACATAATGTCAAGATTGATAAATTCATCATTGAAAAAGATCTACCCATGATGTTTTTGGCACATTATGACAGCCTAAGCGATGACATCAAAGCTGACAGACCTCTTGATTTGTCCATGCTTAAGATGATGAACGAAAAAGTTACAGCACAGACCGCCTGTCGTTGGCTAAGCTTACCTGATGACACCATTAAAGCTGCCACACACATCAAAATCAGTGGTACAACCGTCATTGTTTGCGATGATTTTCCCCTTGCTTTGCACCTACAATTTACCAATACTGCCAAAGATACGCAAGCAATCTACACCACAAACCCAACCCAAAGCATCAAAGATGAATCCACCAACTTTGTCCTAACAGGCAATGTCAATATTCTACACAAAAATACTGCCAAATCGCTCATTAGCCTTGATTTTGGCGATGAAGAATACACCATACCCACTCACGATGGCTATACTGGCCTGCCCAATGCCCACGCTTTGGCCACCACCCATACACTAAATACCCTAAAAGACCGCATACCACAGGCGTTGGCGTATCTACAAGAATCCATCTGTCAAAAAGTAATGGCTCATCATCAAATGCAACAAGAGTACTAAACGCCACATATAAGGCTGACTAATTTTAGCCAAAAAAAGACCTTGATTTAATAGTCAAGGTCTTTTTATATTGCAGAATTGACCAACTAGCCTTTTAATACCGCAAAAATTTCATCACGAACCGTGTCAATGTCTTTTGTGCCATCAAACTTGTGATAAGCAGGAGCATTTTCACCTGACTGAGCTACCGCTTGATAATGACCGATTAGCGTCGATGTCTGTGCATGATACACCGATAGGCGGTCTCTAACCACCTCTTCTTTATCATCATCACGCTGTACCAAGTCCTCGCCTGTAACATCGTCTTTGCCTTCAATTTTAGGGGGATTGTGAATGATGTGGTAGGTGCGTCCAGATGGCAAGTGAGCACGGCGACCTGACATACGACTGACAATCTCATCATCAGGCACACCAATCTCAATCACATGGTCAATATTCACGCCAGCATCCGCCAAAGCCTGTGCTTGAGCAATGGTTCGTGGAAAGCCATCAAAAATACAGCCATGCGTGCAGTCAGATTGTGCAATGCGTTCTTTAACCAAATTGATAATCAGCTCATCAGAAACCAGCTGACCTGCATCCATCACACTTTTGGCAATCTTGCCCAGCTCCGTACCTTCTTTAATGGCAGCACGCAACATATCGCCTGTTGATATCTGAGGGATATTAAATTCCTTTGAGATTAGCTGTGCTTGTGTGCCTTTACCTGCACCTGGTGGACCTAATAAAATAATACGAAGCATGATATTCTCCAAACAATAAAACAACCTTTAATAGACCTTACACTATAAATCACCAAGACAGATTGTTCAAGTGATTTTTACACACTAACGATTTTATCCCCCAAACTCATAGAAAAACACAACTTACTATTCATAAAAAAATAGCACCCAAAATCATGGTGCTATTTTCGTTATCTTAGCCGATTGGAATCATTTTTGCCGTTAGGGGATAACCTGTGAGATTGTCAAGAAAACAGCATTGGTTGCCCTAGTAAGCGGTACAGGATTTGCAGACAAATCTCCTGATTCAGAGATCGCACCACCTGAATGGCTGATGCGAGCATTCACAACAAGCTCATCATTTTCTCTACCGACCGTGAGCGTGCGTTCAGGCATCATGGCATCTAAGTCGCTAAGCGATACTTCAAACTGCCCATTTTGGATTTGATTGACAGGCAGTCGCTTAACAGCATATGGTGCACCACCCTTGCTAGAGACAATAGAGATGAACAATACATCGCCTTCTTGAATCTGGGGCATAAGTTTTGTGTCAATACCAACACCGACTTTGACACCTTGAGCCGCCTTAGCTTCTTGAGTGTTGATGTTTTCAAGCAAAGTATCAATACTAGCCAACGCTTCGCTTCTATCTCCAGATTTGGCGGCGATATTTGAACGAAGCTTATGCACCCACGCCTTTGCATTCACAAAATTACCCGCACGAATCTCTCCCATCGCCATCATCATCTGTGCACCTTCATGCTCAGGTGTGCTACGCAATATACCAAGTACGATTTCTTTTACGGTTGGGTCTAATGAGCCATTATTCATAAAGAAACTTGCCTGTGCATAGGTCATGGCAATCTCAACATTATCAGGCTCCAATCGATTAGCACGAGCTAAAGCCTCTAATGCCTGTGGCTTAGCATCCAAAGCAGTAAACAGCTCAGACAGTCGCATCCAGCGGTTAGCATCATAAGCATGAGTATGCACATTAGTTTGCATGGCAGAAATTAATGCAGCACTATCTTTAGTTGCCCACTCTGGTGGTGTATCAATCTTGCCTGTTAATAGGTCGTCCGCAACCTGCCCTACTCTATCTTGAGCTTCCCACAGCGTAAATACAGGAGTGCGATCAGCCGTTGTCAAATAAGCCAATGCCGCCAAAAGCGGAATCCACACCATGACAATCAGCCTTGACTTAGTGCCTACAGGTGCATATCGATCCTCATGTTTTTGGGCGGCTATCAGCTGGCGTTTTAGCTCGGTAGATTGAGCATGATAATACGCTTCATCTATCACACCTGCTTGCTTATCAGCATCAAGCTCCGCAATACGATGATGAAACACCTCCACATTAACCGCCATCAAACGGTTATCCATCGCTCGGCGACTTTTTAACCATGGGAAAATCACCACCAAAGCCACCAACACCGCCAAAACAGCACATAAGGTAAAAAACAATAATAAACTTTGACTCATGACTTACCCTTCTTATCATTTGGCGTGCTGTGCGTATTTAAAATCCTTGATAACTCTGCTTCTTCTTGGCTATTTAGGGTGTCAATATCTTCATCAGATACATTCATTACTTGGTTGCGTTGCCTCTTCGCCTTAATTACCCAGCCCAATACAAGCAATATCAACAAAATTGGTGGGAAAAACCATAAAATCCATGTTGATGGGCGAATGGGTGGTTTGTAACTAATAAAGTCGCCATAACGCTCAAACATATAACCACGAATCTCAGCATCACTTCTGCCATCACTGATCATCTGATAGGTTTTTTGTTTTAAGTCTAAAGCGATGGGGGCATCAGAGCTTGCCAAATTTTGATTTTGGCATTTAGGGCAACGCAACTCTTCAATCAGTGCTCGATAACGAGTTTCATCTTCAGGCGTTTTAAACTCAAGAACATCAATATCCGCCCATGCCGAACCGACCGCTGCCGCCAATATGACCGCCAATATAATTTTTTTCATCACACCCTCTTAGCTACACGCCTGTACTTTGGCATCTTCAGATAATGTTGTATCACCTACCGCCATCAAACACGGCTGAATCTCATTTGTCCAGTTTGTCTGATTAACCTCACCCAAAATATGCTTATATACCACGCCTGCACCATCAACCACAAATGTCTCAGGTGCACCTGTCAATCCCAAATCAATGGCATACTGCCCATCTAAATCCTGCACCGAGTAGATAAATGGGTCTTGATACTGATTTAAATATCCTAATGCGTCAGAGAGTTCATCTTTATAATTCACACCGACAAGTGGCACGCCTTTTTCATGCAGCTGCATCAAAAATGGATGCTCCACTTTACAGGTTGGACACCAAGAACCCCAGATATTAAGCAAAAATGGTGTTTTGGGTAAATCCTGATTGGTCATCATGCGTGAAGTATCTGACAACAATGGCAAACTAAACTCAGGCAAGGGTTTGTTCATTGAAGTACTAATTTTAATATCCGTTTCTTTTCCTAGACGAAAATAAAACATTACCATCGCAAGCAAAAACACCACCAAAGGTATGATAAAAAACACACGCTTATTTGACTTTGCCATGAGCATTACTCCACAAACGATTTCAGATTAGAACTAGAATGGGTTGTTATTTTTTTGATGCGATAACGCTTATCCAATATGGCAATTAGACCACCCAACGACATCAAAATCGCCCCAAACCATAGCCAACGAATCATCGGCTTCACATAGACACGCACCGCCCATGTATCTAAGTCTGTTTTGCCATCATCACTGACAATCGGCTCACCCAATGCAATGTATAGCTCATTTAAAGGGCTTGGGTGCAATCCCACTTCGGTCATTGGCATCATTGAGACAACATAGTTACGCTTTTCTGGATATAATGTTGCGATAAGCTGATTATTTTTCTTAACTTGTACGGTAGCACGAGTGGCATCATAATTTGATCCTTTTATGACATCAAAGTCCTGCAAATAAAAATCATAGCCTTGCACATGCACACTATCGCCGACCGTCATTGCCACATCTTTTTCTAGACTCATGGCAGAGACCCCTGCAATACCCAATGCAGTAACCAAAAGACCCACATGGGCAAGTTGCATACCATAATAGCTTGGTGTTAGTTTTTTAAGACCATTCACAAACCCTTTGGCATGACGAGTTTTGTCTTTGATATCTAGCACCATCAAGACAAGCACCCACGCTGATAAGATGGCAGTAATGTACATACCATGGTCAAAATGTACGCTTTCTTCAAGCAGGCTCATCATGTAAGCAATGATTGCACCAAGCACCAAAGCACTCATCGCACCTGTCATCATCATACCAAACAGTGGTCGACTGTCGTATTTATAACGCAGATTCGCACCAATGCCCATAAAGGCAAGTAAGATCCAAGTTGCAGGCACAAACAACGCATTGAAATAAGGGGGGCCTACTGATACCTGCCCCCATTTAAAGGCATCGGCAAGCATGGGGTATAAAGTACCAAGCAGAACCACTAAAGTCGCCACTAACAGGACAAGATTATTAACCACCAAAGCAGTTTCACGAGATTTAAGCTGATAAGTACTCTCAACGGTCAATCGCCACCCACGCAAGGCAAACATCAACAAACCACCGCCAATCACCGCACCCAAAATCGCCAAAATCGCCAAGCCACGAGTTGGGTCTGCCGCAAACGAGTGCACCGAAGTAATCGCACCAGAACGCACCAAGAATGTACCCAATAGCGATAAAGCAAAGGCAAAAATCGCCAGCATGATTGTCCATGCCTTAAAAACACCTCGTTTTTCGGTAACAGCCAAAGAGTGCATCAAAGCGGTTACGGCCAACCATGGCATCAAAGACGCATTCTCTACAGGATCCCAAAACCACCAGCCACCCCAGCCTAACTCATAATAAGCCCACCAAGAGCCAAGGGCAATCCCTAGCGTCAAAAACCCCCAAGCCACTACCGTCCAAGGGCGAGACCAACGAGTCCATACCGCATCAAGACGCCCTGCCCACAGTGCCGCCATACAAAAAGCAAAAGGCACTGCCAACCCCACATAACCCATATACAACATCGGAGGATGAAAAATTAAACCAGGGTCTTGTAATAATGGATTTAAATCCACACCATCCACAGGAATGTTTGGCAAGGTACGCTCAAAAGGACTGGAAGTAAAAATCAACATAAGCAACATCATGACCTGCACCATCGCAAGTATTGACAGCACACGAGCACGCATATCAAGTGGTAAGCCACGACTAAATACCGCAACCAACATACACCAAGTTGCCAAAATCGTCATCCAAAGCAGTAGCGAGCCTTCATGACCACCCCAAGTTGCCGACAATTTATAGTACCAAGGTAGCAAGCTATTAGAATGGCTTGCTACATACACCAAACTAAAATCATTATAAAGAAAGCCTATCATCAATGCCCCAAAAGACACTGCCATTGCCACAAACAATGCCGTTGCCAAACTTGGTGCTAGGCGTTGCCACTGCACTTGGTTTTTAATAACGCCGATGGCGGGTAAAATGGCTTGCAAAATCGCAATAACCAGCGCTAAAATCAGGGCAAAATAGCCCAATTCTGTAATTAGCATAACAACATACCTTCTATATACCATCTTTTGGTATTGATAATTGGCACAAAATAAACAGTGAAATGAAAGACATCTTTGCTGGCAATCTAATGAACACTGGCTAAGACGAATATTTAATAGACTGGTAAATCGTGATGGCTGATGAATATTTATTGCCAATCATCAACCAACTGCTCTAATCCTGCTCTTGTCAAAAAAATACCACCATCAGATGTAGCCAACCCGCCAAAAGCCCTGTAACTGCCCCAAGCACAATCAAGGTCATCTCATCTTCTTTAAAGGCGGGTCGTAGCAGATTTTGAAATTCTTGTGGGGATAAGGCACGAATCCGACTCTCAAATAATCCAAAAATCTTACTGGCTCTTGAGACATTCAGCTTAGGATCTCGGATTGGTATCATGGTTGCGTCAATAGATTTGTCAATGATGGTATCTTTAAACTCATCAAGCTCACGGCTGGTCATGCCGATTTTTAGGCTGGCTGACACCACAGGTGATTCAAGCAAATCATACAAGTGTTTTTTGACTAACGCTCGAGTTTTATCCGCTTTTATTCCATACATCATCTCATGCATGATATTTTCTAGGGTAACCAATTCATTAACAACAATCTCTGCAAAGACGCTAGACACCTCATCTTGACGCTTCATAAAACCGCCCTGCCAAGAATAACAATGAATGTGTGGCAACCGCCAACGAATACCCGATTCATCACGACTAAACACTCGTACAAATGATATGCGTCTTGGCTCAACAGGGTTAAACACCATCCAAATGGCAATCCAGTTAGTCAAAGCCCCCCAGATCGCCGCAAAAAAAGGCACAGTCCAATGCTGCGGCACAAAATAAAAAATCCCCATCTGAAGAATACCAAAAACAAAGCCAATTAAGGCACTAATCTTCCAAATGAAGTTAATTTCTTTTCTACCCACTCTTAAAAACATATCCACCATCAGTTTGCGATCATTTTCCATCTTTTGTACAATCATTTGACGCATGTCCACAAGATTTTCAACATTATGCGTCAAATCCAGTACCAAAGATTTCATAATATTTGATAGCTCTTTATGAGTGTATGCATAGATACGACGACGAATGGCGTAAGGCATACCATTCCATAATCCTTGATGGCGTTCTAGCATAATCTCATCAATCAGATGCTCTAGATTTTTATCCACTGCATCAGCAATGAACTGTGCCATCTCTTCAGGTTCCATCGCCTGAAAAAACTCATCCAAATTACCCAATTTAGATAAAGTCTGATCAACAATAATTCCTGAAATTTTACCTGCTTTGGTGGGTACAATACCCTGCCAACCCAAGCCTTGTAGTCCAAATGGTAGCCCACGAATGCGAATACCCCAAAACTTAATGGGGTAAAATAACATCTCAAGTGCCATCCATACATGAGCCCAAGTTACAAAAGCAGTAACAGGCGGAATGGTAAGCATGGCGATGAATTCTGGGTGTTCTGCAAGGGCTTGCCAAATGGAACTAAACATAGGTCAATCATTGTCAGTAAAAGCGTTGATTATTTTAGCATATTTTGTACTGGGTGTCAGTTTTTCTTAATCTTGCAATTGTTGTCATTATGATTAATATTTTTAATCATCTTCTCTTTTAAGCATTTCATTCAACTAAAATTAGCTTCAAACAGTTTTATAATACCCTAAGCACTATGTTATAATAACTCCAAAACCCACCGAATCTTATTTTATTTATTATCAGATTACTATATCAAATCAATAGATCAATGAAAGCAAAATTCCCAAAAAAAACCAATCAAATACGAATCATCGGCGGTCAGCATAAACGCCGTAGTATTAGCTTTATTGATGCTGAAGGTTTGCGACCCACACCAGACCGCTTGCGTGAAACGATTTTTAACTGGCTGATGGCTGACATTCAGTCCGCTCATATACTTGATGTCTGTGCAGGTTCAGGGGTATTAGGATTTGAAGCCCTATCAAGAGGGGCTGCTTTCGCTACTTTTATTGAGTTTCATAAACAACAAGCATCACAATTAAAACAAACTGCCGCTCAATTAGCACTTCATAACACCACCATCTTTCAAGGCGACTGCTTATCCGTCATTCCGACATTAGCCACGCCTTTTCATGTGGTTTTCATTGATCCGCCCTACGCTCTAAATCTATGGCAACCCATTATTGATAAGCTCATAGAACATAAGCTTATCACACATGGCACACAATTATATGTAGAAAGCGATAAACCCATTGAACACATCATCAATACGCCCATCACCATCATCAAACATACCAAAGTTGGACAAGCCTTGGCATACCTTGTTAGTATAAAATCCAATACCATGAATTGATATCAGTCCACCATCAATGCAATATATCAACCTACGCTCAAGGTTTTATTATATAAAACAGACTAAATATTAATAATCCAAGCAAGCATCACCAATACTAACAAAGCAACCAAATTCATTAAATACGCAATTTATTATTGCACATCATTAGAATTTAAGCTATAATTACCGCTGTTTTTTGAGAGCCCTTCGTTTCCCAACTCTTAAAGCAAGTAAAATCAAGGCTTCGGCTTTTTATTTGTCAACTCTCAAACTCAACTAAATAGGTTTTATATGACTACTACTATCAGTGCCAAACCCGCTGAAGTTGTACATGACTGGTATGTCGTGGACGCTGAAGGTAAAACATTGGGTCGCCTAGCGAGCGAAATCGCTTCTCGTCTGCGTGGCAAACACAAGCCATCGTACACCCCACATGTTGATACTGGTGATTACATCATCGTTATCAACGCTGACAAAATTACCGTTACTGGTAAAAAAGCTCAGGACAAAAAATACTATCGCCACACTGGTTATCCAGGCGGCATCAAAGAGACCAACTTTACCAAACTTCTAGCCCACAAGCCAGAAGATGTGCTACACAAAGCGGTAAAAGGCATGCTACCAAAAGGTCCTTTGGGCTACGCGATGATTAAAAAGCTAAAACTGTATGCGGGTATAGAACACCCACACGCAGCTCAGCAGCCACAAGTTTTAGACATCTAAGGAGAACAACATGGAACGCAATTATGGTACAGGTCGCCGCAAGACTTCTACTGCCCGTGTTTTTCTGTCTAAAGGCACTGGCAACATCGTTATCAACGGCAAAACCCTAGATGAATACTTTGGTCGTGAAACTTCTCGTATGGTTGTTCGTCAACCACTAGAACTACTAGAAGTAACCAATGACTATGACCTATACATTACCGTTACTGGTGGTGGTGCAAGTGGTCAAGCAGGTGCAATTCGTCATGGTATCACTCGTGCACTTATCGAGTCTGATGAAAGCCTAAAACCTGCTCTTAAAGCAGCTGGCTTCGTTACTCGTGATGCTCGTGAAGTTGAACGTAAGAAACTTGGTCTACGCAAAGCTCGTCGTCGTCCACAGTTCTCAAAGCGTTAATCTCGCAATACCCAAAAAAACTCTCGTTCCGCGAGAGTTTTTTATGCCGATATTTTATGTCCTATGCTCCTAGTGATACTAAAAAGATTGTTTCTAAGATAACCTAATCTTAAAAACAATCTTTTAATAACTACATAACTTTCGTCATACAAGTCACTCAAAAAAGTTCATCGCCAATCATCGCTCGCTTCTATCTTGCACCCATTAAGATAAAATATAAGTACACTTTTGATAATTATTAAAATTATTTTAAATATAAGTTAAATCTAATTAAAAATAAAATCATATTAATTCCCACCAAAATGGTTGGATATTGCGCAATTTTTACCAAAAAATGACTTTTTTGTTAATTCATTAAAAATTTTGCGACTTTTTTTCACAACTTAGCAACAGAACAATTTATTTTATGACAAAAATAGCTTAAAATAGACATGTTTAGAAACTAGTAAAATAGGCACAGCAAATGTGGACATGGTATCGTTGAATAACTCCTACCATATCCACACACCCAGTATGGGATTTTTCCCATTCTTTATTCTGGAGGAAGTTTTAATGAGCCATGCCGAAGGCGTGAATATTAAACGCCGTAGAGTCCTAATTGCAACAACCGCCGCCATTGGTGCGGTTGGTGTTGGTGCAATCGCTACCCCATTTGTGCGTTCTTGGTATCCAAGTGCAAAGGCGGAAGCTGCGGGTGCCGCTGTTGTTACAGACATCAGTGGTATTGAAAACGGTCAAATGATTACCGTAAAATATCGTGGCAAACCCATCTTTGTGGTTAAGCGTACCGATGAAATGGTGGCAAACTTAAGTAAAGTTACCCCAAAACTTGCCGACCCAAATTCTGATGGGTCTGTTCAGCCTGAATACTGCAAGAATGAAACTCGCTCAAGAGAACCAAATATCTTGGTTGTTGAGGGTGTTTGTACGCATTTAGGTTGTGCACCAATATTTAGACCCGAGGTCGGTGCTGCTGACTTGGGTGGGGCAGATTGGATGGGTGGTTTCTTCTGCCCTTGCCACGGTTCGATGTATGATTTAGCAGGTCGTGTTTATCGCAGTATGCCAGCACCGTTAAATCTACCTATTCCAGAATACAGCATTGATGGCAGCATCTTGACTGTTGGGGAGGCGTAATCATGAGTATCGCTAAAAAATTGATGAACTGGATTGATGCACGCTACCCAGCTACTGAGACTTATGAATATCATATGTCAAAGTATTATGCACCAAAGAACTTTAACTTCTGGTATTTCTTCGGTGTCCTATCTATGGTGGTGTTAGTCAATCAGCTTGTTACTGGTATTTGGCTCACCATGATGTTTAACCCAAGTGCTGAAGGTGCATTCGCCTCGCTAGAATACATCATGCGTGATGTTAAAGGCGGTTGGTTAATTCGTTATATGCACTCAACTGGTGCTTCTGCATTCTTTGTGGTTGTTTATTTGCACATGTTCCGTGGCTTGCTATACGGCTCTTATCAAAAACCTCGTGAATTGGTGTGGATTATCGGTATGGCAATCTACCTATGCTTAATGGCTGAGGGTTTTTTTGGTTATTTGCTACCTTGGGGTAATATGTCATTTTGGGGTGCACAGGTTATCCTTAATCTACCTGCCGCCATTCCATTTATTGGCGATGCTTTAGGTGAATGGGTAAAAGGTGACTACATCATCTCAGGCATTACGCTAAACCGTTTCTTTGCATTGCATGTTGTCGCTATCCCGCTTATCTTGGTTGGACTTGTATTCATGCACTTGGTTGCCCTACACCATGTTGGTTCAAACAACCCAGATGGTATTGACATCAAAAAACTAAAAGACAAAAATGGTGTACCATTAGACGGCGTACCTTTCCACCCTTACTACACTGTGCATGACATGGTTGGTATCGTGGTATTCTTAATATTCTTCTTTGCAGTAGTATTCTTCGCCCCTGAAGGTGGTGGTTATTTCCTAGAAAAACCAAACTTTGAAGTTGCAAATGCCCTGAAAACACCGGCACACATTGCCCCTGTTTGGTACTACATGCCTTACTATGCGATGTTGCGTGCAACACCTTCTATGTTTGGCTCTGCCTTGCCTGGTGTCATTGTAATGTTTGGTGCAATCGCTATCTTGTTCGTTCTACCTTGGTTAGACCGCTCACCTGTTCGCTCTATGCGTTACAAAGGCACCCTATCTAAGATTGCTCTTGCTATTTTTGTAGTCAGCTTCTTGGTTTTAGGTTACTTAGGTGGCGTCTCCTCTACACCAACAGGAACTATTGTGGGTCGTATTTGTACCATTCTATACTTTTTGTATTTCATCTTGATGCCGTTCTACACATCAATTGAGAAGTGCAAGCAACCGCCAGAGCGTGTTACGGGAGGTCACTAATGAAAGCATTTAACCTAAAAACTCTAGGTGCAGGTCTGCTTTTAGCAGGTGCTGGTATCGTAGCAAGCCCATCAGCGATGGCTGGTGGTGGTCATGGCTGTGGTGAGTATACCGAAGCCGATGGCACAAAAACGACACTAGAATGCAGTACAGCACCCATTGACCTAACCAACAAAGGTTCATTGCAGCGTGGTGCTACCATGTTCATGAACTATTGTGTTGGCTGTCATTCTGCTCAATATGTACGCCACTCACGCATTGCAAAAGACTTGGATATACCGCCAGAATTGGTTGAAAAATATTTGATGGTAAGTACAGATCAAATTGGCAACCACATCACTGCAGGTATCGATCCTGAAGTGCAAGGTGCTTGGTTTGGTGCAGCACCACCAGATCTATCATTGGTAACTCGTCTGCGTGGTGATGACTGGGTATATACCTACCTACTGTCATTCTACGAAGACCCAAGTCGCCCTTGGGGTGCAAACAACTTGGTGCTTGCCAATGCAGCCATGCCACATGTTCTACACAACCTTCAGCAAGAACTTGGTGAAGAAGAGTACAAGAACCGTGTAGGCGATCTGGTCAACTTTATGGCATGGATGGCTGAACCTGTCCGCCACGACCGCAAAGTCTATGGTGCTTGGGTGATTCTATTTTTACTTATCCTGCTTATTCCAGTTTATCTACTCAACAAAGAATTCTGGAAAGATGTTAAGTAATTTAACAATAACCCAAAATGCCAGTGTTTATCACTGGCATTTTTTATATCAGCCAACCTTATTATCGTTTTTATAGAAGCATCAATCAAAAGAGCGATTTAGATTATTAAAATACAAAACTAAGAATTTCCCAAGACTTTCAGCATAAAATTTGATAAACTAGGGCTTCTTTTTTTATTGTTAATTAACCATATGGCAGACTTTTCTCATCTTTTACCGTCGCAATTCCTTCTGTATGGTAATGATGGCTATGATAGCCATGTGGTTAGATTATTGCTTGAAGAAAAGCAGCTGTCATACGAACTTGCCTACATCCAAGACGAACGACCTGAAGAACTGGCACAACTAAATCCTTATGCAACCTTACCCATATTGGTTAATCGTGATTTGGCACTATATGAGATAAATACCATCTTTGAGTATCTAGAAGAACGGCACGGAGCAGCCAAACTGCTACCAGCCACACCAAAAGAGCGTGCCTCAACCAGACAACTTGCGTGGCGGTTGCAGACAGATTGGCTATCACTTGGAAGAACGCTCCTTACTCATCCTGATAGCTTTGACGAGATGCAAGCCAAAATTGCCAGACAAAGTCTATCCAACTCCCTAATTACGCTTTCACCTCTATTTAATAAGCACGAGTATTTTTTATCCGAACAGTTCGGCTGGTGTGATATCTTATTAGCAC
This sequence comes from Moraxella haemolytica, assembly GCF_030177935.1. Taxonomy (NCBI): domain Bacteria; kingdom Pseudomonadati; phylum Pseudomonadota; class Gammaproteobacteria; order Moraxellales; family Moraxellaceae; genus Moraxella; species Moraxella haemolytica. The sequence continues at coordinate 681,407 of NZ_CP089974.1, read as the reverse complement.
CACTCTTTTGGCGACTGCCCAAAATGGGTGTGCATTTGCCAGCTCATATCTGCAAACCACTAATCAACTATCAACAACGACTATTTTTACGCCAAAGTTTCAAAAATAGCCTAAAACCTCTACCCAACTATCTGGATAAATACACGGAGTAGCCATGACTTTCACCCCAAAACGCCCTCACTTGGTTCGTGCCTTACATGAATGGATGGAAGACAATGATTTGACCGCCTACCTACTCATCGATGCCACCCACCCTGATTTGGTTGCCCCATTAGAATATGCCATTGATGGACGCTTAGTACTTGCTGCATCCTATCAGGCCACCAAAGATTTACGCATTGATAACGATGTCATTTCTTTTTCAGCACGCTTTGGCGGTGTTTCTCAGAATTTGTGGATTCCTATGGCAGCTGTTATTGGTATTTATGCCAAAGAAAATCCTAACGAAGGCTTATTTTTTGATCCAAACGAATACACAAATACAACACCGACCCAGTCAGATACCAAGCCATCAAAACACAATGGCTTAAAATTTGTGGATTAAACAATCAAGCAACGACTGTCATTATGAAGCGACCAAACTATTATCTTGATTGCTTATGTGATTTTATAAAACATTTATAGTAAAATTTACCCATTTCTTTTGATAAACGAAAAAACAGGTATGCCATGACAAAACGCCAAATATTAGTTACCAATGCCCTGCCCTATGCCAACGGCTCAATCCACATGGGACATCTTTTAGGTTATATCCAAGCCGACATCTGGGTAAGAGCCATGCGGTCTATGGGTCATGATGTCATTTATGTCTGTGCTGACGATGCTCACGGCACCGCCATCATGCTCCGAGCTGAAGCGAACAGCATTAGCCCAGAAGAGCAAATTAAAGGCGTGCAGGTTGAGCATGAACGAGATTTTGCAGGATTTAGTGTGTCATTTGACCACTATGACAGCACCCACTCTGATGCCAACCGCAAGCGTTCAGAAGAGATTTATCTTGCTAATAAGCAAGCAGGCAATATCGCCATTCGCCCTGTAACTCAGCTTTTTGACCCTGAAAAACAAATGTTCCTAGCTGATCGCTTCATCAAAGGCACTTGCCCAAAATGCAAGGCAGACGACCAATATGGCGATTCATGTGAAGTGTGTGGCACAACCTATAATGCCACCGAACTCATCAATCCACGCTCCACCCTAAGTGGTGCAACTCCTGTGGAAAAATCGTCCGACCATTACTTTTTTAGCCTACCAAACTTTGCTGAATTTTTGCAAAAATGGACAAGAGACGAAGGCAGACTACCCATCTCTATCGCCAACAAGCTAGATGAATGGTTTGAAGCAGGGCTTAATGACTGGGATATTAGTCGAGACGCACCGTATTTTGGCTTTAAAATCCCTGACACTAAGGACAAGTACTTTTATGTGTGGGTGGATGCCCCCATTGGCTATATGTCTAGCTGTGAAAATTATATCAAATCCAAACGAACCGAACTGTCTTTTGATGATTATTGGAAAGCTGATAGCACTGCTGAAGTCTATCATTTTATCGGCAAAGACATCGTTTATTTCCATGCCTTGTTCTGGCCTGCCATGCTATCTGGAGCAAATTACCGCACGCCAACTTCGCTGTTTGTCAACGGGTTTTTGACCGTCAATGGCGAAAAAATGAGTAAATCTCGTGGCACATTCATCAAAGCTGAGACCTACTTAAAACACCTAAACCCTGAGTACTTGCGTTATTACTTTGCGTCCAAATTATCCGATAAAGTAGAGGATTCAGATTTAAATTTTGATGACTTTATCGCCAAAGTAAACTCTGATTTGGTCGGTAAAGTCGTTAATATTGCCAGTCGCTGTGCCAAGTTTATCAACACTCAATTTGACAATAAGCTGTCCGATGTTTGCGTAGAACCTGAATTGGTAAGCCGATTTATCCAAGCAGGCGACAGCATTATTAAGCACTACGAGAACCGTGAGTTTAGCACCGCCATTCGTGAAATTATGGCACTTGCCGATCTTGCCAATCAGTATATTGACGACAAAAAACCATGGGCAATCGCCAAAGAACACCCAAACAGCCAAGATGTTCAAGATATCTGTTCGGTTGGGCTAAATCTATTCCATAAAATCATGGTCTATTTATCGCCAGTATTACCAACATTATCAAATGAATCACAAGCATTCTTGAATGTAGAGAGCTTAAATTTTGATGCCCGTTTTAATGTATTAACCCACACCATCAACGAGTTTAAACCGCTTCTACAACGCATTGACCCCAAGAAAGTACAAGCAATGGTTGATGACTCGAAAGAAAACCTACAATCCACTGACAGCAAAAAAGACAAAAAAGAAAGTAAAGCTATGGAAAATACCAACCAAAACAATTTTATCGGCATTAACGATTTTGCCAAAGTTGAGATGAAAGTCGCCAAAGTACTTGAGTGCAATGCGGTAGAAGGAGCGGATAAGCTATTACAATTCACTCTTGATGTCGGTGAGAATAACCCACGAAATGTATTTAGTGGCATTGCTAAATTTTATAAACCTGAAGATTTGCAAGGCAAAACCGTCATCTGCGTTACCAATCTTGCTCCCCGCAAGATGAAATTTGGCATCAGCGAAGGCATGATTTTATCGGCCGAAAAAGATGGGCAACTGACAGTTGTTTTATTGCCTGATAGCATGACCGCAGGAGCAGTACTAGCCTAAGCATTTAAAAAATCGCTGATAAAACATCAGCGATTTTTTTAGGATATTTATTCAGTAAGGTTTCAATTACTCATACCTTGCATATCTGATGATAACCACCGCTCATCACACCACAAGCACAGTAAAAGTTTATATTATAGCCCATCCACACCAAATACACAGCCACCATAGACGCCTCACTTACCTACATCGGTTTAACCCAACAAGCAGGCCTTGTACGACTTGAGCAATGCTTTTTTCTTCAAATATGCGACAGCAAAGAAAACACAACTTGCAAACAAAAAACATAAACAAAAAAAACCCAAGACAGGGGAGACTTGGGGTAAAAAAGTCAAACTCATATAAGTTTGAAATAAGATGGCGCAGCGGACGGGACTCGAACCCGCGACCCCCGGCGTGACAGGCCGGTATTCTAACCAACTGAACTACCGCTGCGAACATGGTGGGCGGTAACGGATTCGAACCGCTGACCCTCTGCTTGTAAGGCAGACGCTCTACCAACTGAGCTAACCGCCCATGTTCTGTTGAACTACTTGAAATTGATTAAGTAAATACTATATTAAGCAACTTCATTGTTCGTTCGTTGTGGTGCGTATTATATAGATTTTTATCAGAGTGTCAATTCTTTTTTTCATAAAAATCTAAAATATTTTGTAAGATTATGATTTTATTAACTATTTAATCAATCTTTAGTTTTCTGGCATAGGCATCAACATAAGACAACCGCTCCAGAGTACCGACATCAACCCATTTATCAATCATGATATCCCCTGTTACCGCATTGTTTAGCATGGCTGTTTTTAAAAACGGAGCAAGCGGAGCTATCTCGCCTACCTCCACCGCATCAATCAGTCTAGGCGACAGCACGCTAATGCCTGCAAAAGTGTGGCTAGGTGCATCATCGCTTTTTGGCTGTACTAAATTACCAGTTAGGGAAAAATCCCCTGCCAGATTATGTTCTGGATTCTCAACAAGCATCAAATGTGCCAAATGCTCAGACAGTTTATGGTTAATCAAGCCAGAAAAATCATACTCTGTCCACACATCACCATTAATTAAAATAAACGGCTCATCTCTTAATAGCCCATTTGCCAAAGCATACTTAATACCCCCTGCTGTCTCAAGTGGCTCATCAAGCACGCTTTCATCAGAAAGCCGCAGATTCACCCCTAAATCCATGCCTGATAGCACAGCAATAATCTGCCGACCAAGATATCCCACATTAATGACAATATCGCAGATTCCCACGCTACGAAGTCGCTCAATGTGCCACAAAATCAGTGCCTTATCCGCCACAGGAACCAAAGGCTTGGGGGTCGTTAAAGTCAAAGGACGCATTCTAGTACCTTTGCCTGCCGCTAAAATCATCGCTTGTGTAATGCTCATGACTTCCTTTTTAATCAATGAAATAAATATTTTGATAAAACAAACTTGCCTATAATGGTTGTTTTTGTAATGGCTGTTCTTGCATCAATGTGCCATAAAGCCAACCACCATTAGACTTTCTCACCATCGTATAGTCTGCTAGGAAAACTTGGCATGATAAGCAGGCAGAACCACCGAGTTTAACCAACTCTTAAATGGCACAACCGCTGTTTCACCATGTGTTTGTAGCCAGTCAAGCTCATTTAGTAAATCTTTCATGACTTTAGGAATATTCGCCAAATAGCGAGCCTTGCCATCTCTTTGATAGAGGCGCACAAAAATACCTAGCACCTTAAGATGACGCTGTACACCCATGATGTTTACTTCCTTGATAAAGTCATCAATGTCGCCATGAAGCTGTTTTAGCTGATGAAATTCGGCAATCTTAGCATTCACCCAAGATTCATCAAAATCCACATAAGCATCACGCACCAAGCTCACCAAATCATAAGTATACGCTCCGATGACCGCATCTTGAAAGTCAATCACTCCCAAGGCATCACTGCCTTTGTCCACCATCAAATTACGGCTGTGATAATCTCGATGCACAACAACTTTTGGTTGTGCTACGATATTCTCTAGCAGATAGGCGGTAAAGTCACGCATGATATCTCTAGCTTCATCACTGAGCAAAACCCCAACATAAGGCAAGAACCACTCGGTGAATAACGCCATTTCGTCAGACAGTTTTTGTTTGCTATATTCAGGCAGGTTTACTTTAGTGGGTAAACTTTGCAACCCAACTAAGGTTTGCAAAGCCTTGGTATAATAGGCATCAACATTTGCCTTATCATCACGGATAAGGTGAGCAAATTCAACCGTGCCAAAGTCTTGTAATAACAAAAAGCCACGCTCAATATCACGAACAATAATCTGCGGTACATTCACCGTGTCCGACATCATGTCAGCGACATTAACAAACTCTGCCACACTTTCTTTATCAGGTGGTGCATCCATGAGCAGGTAAGTTACAGGTACGCCATTTTCATCGACATTTGGCAGATATATGCGATGATAACGGCGAAAACTGGCATCGCCTGCTAGACTTTCTACTCTAAACCCTGTAGCAAGGTTGGCATTCAAAAAAACCATCATCTCATCATGGCGTGTTGTCATATAAGCCCCCAGACTCATAAAAATTGGTAAAGATGGGTCAGATTTTACCATGTTTCTTGGTGATCGTACTGTAAATTTCTGCTAAAATCGCCATATTTCATGATGAAAATCTTACAACCTTTCATAAAAAATGGTGTAAAATAACCAAAAAAATCATGACGATGCTTTATCATCACGACACTTTATCATCAAAAGACAACATACAAGGTTTTTGACTGTGAAACCAAAAAGCACCCTACTTAAACCAAAGCACGCCAAACTATGCTTGGCTGTCAGCATTCACATGGCATTATTTGGTGCGTTGTCGCCAACCAACGCTTTGGCTTACACACCACAATCCGGTCAGCCTATCAAAAAAAACAGTAGCCTTGAGCGCCTATCTAGCTACTATCATACCAAGTCTAATGATGAAGCACGCTGCCAAGGTGTATGGGTGCACCCAAGACAAGAACGCACATCTCTTACTCAAGAGCTAGGACACGAGCAACCAGCCGACCGACAAGTAACGAATGAGTCGCAGGCACAAATCATGCACTCATCAGAACAAAACGCTTATGGGCAAATCAAGCCAGACGCTACTGATGGTACTTATTACGCCCAAGCAGACTATGGCTATTATGGCAATGACGAATATGCCGAATTGTCAGGCAATGTCATCTTAGAACAAAATGGTCAACAAGTTTTTGCCGACAAAATCACTTTCAACCCAAAAACAGGCGAATCTACAGCAACAGGTCAAGTCATCTTTGGCGATACACCCACTCACACTCCAGTCAATCAATCCAGTAGTCAGCAAAAGCTAAATGAAACCAATCAAAGCAGTGCAGGCATCATTGGCGTGGCAAATAAACTGCAATATAATGCTAAAGACAAAACCGCTAAAGCCCAAGATGTCGCCTTTGCTAGCACTACTATCGGTGCACACGGTCACGCCAAAGAGCTAAAAAAAATCAACGACGCCAACTATCAGATGGACGAAGTCATGTTTACTACTTGTCCGCCCACTGAACGCAAATGGCATCTAAATGCAGACAGCATTGAAATTGACACCAACACAGGTCGTGGCATTGCCAAAAACAGCACACTCAAAATCAAAGACATACCTGTATTTTACTTGCCGTATTTTAATTTTCCTATTGATGCTCGCCGTAGCAGTGGATTTTTATTACCTAATGTGGGAATCAATTCTAGTGATGGCGTGCAGGTTGATACTCCTTACTATTTTAATTTGGCCCCCAACTTTGATGCAACGCTAACACCAACCCTGTTTAGTAACAAAAACCCCATGCTTGGTGCTGAATTTCGTTATTTGACCAAAAAATATGGCTCAGGTACTTTTGATGTCGCCTATTTACCCAACGACCGCAAACGCAACAATAAAGACCGCTATCATGTATTCTTTGATCATGAATGGCATGCCAAAAACATCAATAATCTCTCTGCCTATGCCACTTATCGCCATGTATCAGATACTGATTATTTAAATGACTTTGACACACTAGGGCTTAAAAACAATCCTTTAAACCTGCCACGACGCATTGGGGTGAATTATTATAACGAACATCTCAATGCTGATTTTCGTGCAGAGACCTTTCAGACGCTAGGCGGTACAAATCATAACGGTACGCCCATTGCCGATAAGGATAAACCCTATTCAAAATTGCCACAACTGATGGTAGATTACACCCTACCCAAGTCTGATGATGCCTTAGGTCAAAAACTTCGTATCCCAAGCTCACTAGATAAACTTGATATTACAGGTACGCATAATATTGCTTATTTCAAAAAATCCATCAATGATAATTCAGAAAGCGAAAAAAGCGGTTTGCGTATGTACAATCAGCTCTCAGCAAGCTATCCAATGCTGCGTTCGTGGGGCTATCTTACGCCAAAACTAAGCCTTAACCATCTATACGCCTCTTACGATGAAGATAGCTTGACAGCACAAAATTTAATAGGCAAAAAAGGCACTTATTCAGTCTTCGCCCCACAATTTAGCCTAGATACCGCAACTTTCTTTGAAAAATCAGGCTCACCTTTTGGTTGGTTTGATGGTAGCTTGGATGGTTATCAGGTGCTATCCCCTCGCATCAAATATAACCATACCCCCTATAAAGACCAACGCAATATTCCAAATTTTAAAGCTGCTTATGCCGCCATCAGTTACGACCAGCTATTGTCTGACTCATGGTTACTAGGTCATGACCGCATTCAAGACTTGCATGCCATCACACCTGCTCTTAGTTATCGCTACATTGATAAAGATGGCAATACTCGCCTGCATACTGGTGTGGCACAGCAGTTTTATTTGGATAACTTAAAAGTTGGTTTAAAGGATAACATCGCCAAGCACAATGGCAACTCAGGATTGGCTTGGCAGGTTAGTGCACAACCAATAAACAACCTATGGGTAGAATCAGATGGTTCATTCACGCCCAATTATGACCTAAATCACATCAATGCACAACTACGCTATCAACCAAAAGAGCATAGCCTATATAGCCTAGGTGTCATCAATCGCAAAGAAACTCCGGCTTTTAATCAACTGCCTTTGCACGCTTATACTGCCGCTGCTATTTTTCCCATCAACAATCACTGGCGTGTCCTAAGCCAAGCTCAGTACGACTATCGCAACGACCGATTATTAGATGCGTTAGTCGGTATCAACTACGAAGATTGCTGTTATGGGCTGTCGGTCTATGTACGCCGCTATAGAAATAGTCTAAACCCAGAAGCCAGAGCAAACAACGCCATCATGGCGGAGATTCGCCTAAACGGCATAACCAGTGGCGGTCGGTTAAATCGCCTAATGAGCGATAAAGTAATTGGCTATGACAGCACCCAATCTGTATGGCAACAATCTTACTAAACACCAAATGATTTATCTTGCCCAATCGTTACCCATTCAAACACTTTGGTAAAATTTATCTCATGGGTTTGACGATGAGCGTGGCAAATGCTACACTTAATGAGATTTTTTGTTAATAACCTTTTAGCAACTACTTTAAAAATTAAAGGAACTTTCATGCAAGGCAAATTTTTAATCCGCCCTTTATTGATGGGTATGCTTGCCACAGCGACACTTGGTGTTACTCCGATGGCACTCGCTAATATCAGCATCTCTCAAAGCACCGATGGTATCATCGCCGTGGTGAATGACGAAATCATCTTAAAGAGTGAATTGGTTGCCGCTATCGCCGCTCTAAATGCACAATACCGAGCCAATAACATCAATGCCACTTCTACTCAAATTCAACACGCCGCCCTAGATGCTCTTATTGTCCGTAAACTACAAATGGGTATCATCAATCGTGCAGGCGTTACTCCTAATGAAGAAGTCATCAACCGCCAACTGCTTGAAATCTCTCATGCACAAGGTCTAAAATCACTATCTGAACTACAAGCCACCCTTGACGCCAAGCAAAAAGGTAGCTATGCCGCTTTACGCAATCAGCTCATCGAAGATGGTGCGATTACCGCTTTGTGGCAACACCAAATGTCAAACCGCATCAATATCAGCGACCAAGAGATTGAAGCTTTTTTGAAGTCGCCTGAGGCTGCCAGCATCAAACAGTCGCAATATCATCTCGTGCATATTCGTATTCCCTACAGGGACAATGCCAACAGTCAAGATAAAGCCAAAGCTCACGATGTCGCCAAAGAAGTTGCTGTCGCTCTACAAAGTGGTAAATCACTTGGTATGATACTCAATCAGTTCAAAGACCATGAGCCACAATTACAAGGGGCGGATACAGGGCTAATCAATCAAAACGCCATACCACGCCAGCTAGCACCACAAATCACCACTTTGGCAGCAGGCGAAACAACCAATCCTATTGTTAGTAGCACAGGCATTGATGTCGTCAAAGTGGTAGAAAAATCTGATGGCTCAAAAGTCATCATGCCAGAATGGCAAACCAGCCACATTCTAGTACGCGTTGATGACAACCAAAATGCCGCACTTGCTGAACAAAAAATCAACGCACTGTACAATGAACTACAAAAAGGGGCAAACTTTGCTCAATTGGCGGCCACCTATTCTGACGATACAGGTTCAGCACAGCAACAAGGTAGCCTAGGTTGGGTAAGTGAAAACCAGATGGTACCAGAATTTGAAGCGGTGATGAAAAACACCGAAAAAGGCGACTACTCCACACCTTTTCGCTCACAGTTTGGTTGGCATATTCTAAAGGTAGATAATATACGAGAGCGTGATGTTACCTCACAAGTTCACAAAAATATTGCTCGTGAGATCATCTTTGAGCGTATCGCTCCGCAAGCCCAAGAAGACTGGATTCAAGAAATGAAAGCCTCTGCTTACATCAAAATTTTTGAGTAAGCATTAAGATTTTTGATGATGATTTAAATAAAAGGGTGCTTATTAACACCCTTTTATTTTTAGATATTTTCAAGACAATACAGCAAGGCCTGCATCATGCCATCAAGATGAGTGCAAGAATGACCCACTTTGGTTACCAAAGCACACAAAAGAAGCTTGGGCGTATTTACCAAGTCTGTGCTACAATGCACGCAATTTTTGACCAAACAAATATCATGCAAAAAACCCTTTCGCTTATCCTTACCGCCTTATCACTTAGCACATCCACCCTTTCTGCTTATGCACAGATTGATGATAAATTATTAACAATCATTCAGTCTAACGGTAGCGGTGCAAGTAAATTTACTTATATCAGCAGTGGTCAATACGATTCCGACATTCACTATGGCACAAAGCCCACCAAACCCATCCAATATAGCATACCGTACAGCCAAAATATTGGAAGCATTGGCAATAATACCTATGATACTCTCATCAGAGAGTCTGCTACTCGTCATGGCGTAGATCCCGCCTTAGTCAAAGCAATCATACATACCGAATCATCATTTAACCCATACGCCAAATCACCCATGGGAGCTCAAGGACTTATGCAGCTCATGCCTGGCACCGCTCGTGATATGGGCGTGGTCAATGTTTGGGATCCGGCTGATAATATCGAAGGTGGGGTTAAATATATCGCATGGCTTAGCCAAAAATTTTCAAATCAAGACCACATCATCGCCGCCTATAACGCAGGTCATGCCAATGTCAAGCGATATGGTGGCATTCCACCATTTAAAGAAACACGAAACTATGTACACAAGGTTAATAGTCGCCATCAAAACCTATATGCTCACGACACCAATCTATCTCAAGGCGGATATCAGCTAGCGATGAATATGGATTTAAGCATGACAACCACCATCAAAAAGATTGAACGGCCCACAGGCATTAACATTAACACCACTACAGACGGTGAATAAACCATACATCAACGCCAAGCACAGCAATGAACCAAATGCAAGCCAAAACTTTTGATTCACTACCCATTTTTGTGAATTATACCAACTTATTGTGTTTATTTTTTGTGCATCAGGTGGTAAAAGGCTTTTAATTTTTAGTTTTATCCTTATAATAACATTAATCAGATTTTTTCATGTTTATCTGATTTTTTATTCAGTAATTTTATCATCCAATTTTAAATTCTTTTAAAAAGGAAAAATTAGCTATGATGCGAATTGGTTTGTTTTTATTAACCAACATAGCGGTTCTAATCGTATTTAGCATTGTTTTTGGTGTTTTATCTAGCGTCTTTGGCTTGGGCAGTGTGCATGGCTCAAATGGATTAAACTATGTCAGCCTCGCTGTTATGTGTCTTGTATATGGCATGGTAGGTTCTATCATCTCGTTATTTTTGTCAAAGTGGATGGCAAAAAAATCCACAGGCACGCTCGTTATCAAAAGCCCAAAAAATGGTACAGAACAATGGCTTGTTGATACCATTGCCAAGCAAGCAAAGGCCGTTGGTATCGGCATGCCTGAAGTTGGTATTTTTGATAACCCACAGCCAAACGCTTTTGCGACAGGTTGGAACAAAAATAACGCCCTAGTTGCTGTCTCAACGGGACTATTACACACCATGACAGCAGAAGAAGTTGAAGCGGTACTTGCTCATGAAATCGGTCATGTGGCAAATGGCGATATGGTAACACTGGCACTTATTCAAGGTGTCGTCAATGCCTTTGTGATGTTCTTTGCCCGCATTATCGGTAATTTTGTCGATCGGGCGATATTTAAGAACGAAAGTGATTCTCCTGGCATCGCTTACTTTGTTACCAGTATTGTCATGGATATTTTGTTGGGTATCTTGGCAAGTGCGATTGTTATGTGGTTCTCTCGCCTGCGTGAATATCGTGCCGATGAAATGGGGGCTCGCCTAGCAGGTCGTGATAATATGATCGCCGCACTAAATGCTCTTCGCCCTGCTCAATCCCACCCAGACCAAATGCCAGAGAGCATGAAAGCCTTTGCCATTTCAAGCGGTCAATCACAAGGCTTTAGCATTGCCAGCTTGTTCCGCAGCCACCCAACGCTTGATGATCGCATTGCTTCTTTACAAAAGTTGCCACATTGATCGGCAGTATTCATCAAAACCAACCAAAACACCGTCATTGGCGGTGTTTTTGTCTTGTATTATGCAATGCCACTAAAAATCCTGCCATCAATCAAATACACCCATTGCTCATAAACGACTTATTTTAGGTCGTCTATTATTAGGTATTAAAAAAGCCAATCTAAAACCTTTGATACCACCGACAAAAAATCTCTTAGGTTCACCCAAAGTGTTTTTAATATTAGGTTGCTATCCTTTTGTTATCTATAATCCAATCAGCCACGGTACAATCACAGGGGCGATAAAAGCTGTCAATACCCCATTTAAAATCAGCCCTACTGTTGCATATACCATATGATGAGAACTCATCTGCATGGCTCGCACCGTCCCTAAAGCGTGCGACGCCGTCCCTAATGATAACCCTTGAGCCATTGCCCGTCTGATGCGTGCTTGATGTAGCACATACACCCCCATGATCTGCCCTACCACACCTGCAATTAACACCATTGCCGCACTGATACCCACCACCCCATCTAACACTTTAGTAACTTCAATAGCAATCGGCATGGTAACAGACTTAGCGGCAATGGCAATGACACTATCCTCACTACCACCTAAAAGCTGTACAAGGCACACACCCGTTATGATACCGACCACAGAACCGATGAACTGAGAAACAATAATAGGCAGCCATTGGGCTCGGATTTTTTGCCACTGTATGTATAAAGGCACCGCCATACACACCACCACAGGCTGTAGCCAAAAACTAAGATAACCACTGGCTCGCTCAAAACTCTCCCAAGAAATACCAAACAGCTTTAAAAATGCGATGACTACCACAGTCGTGATGAGCGTGGGGTTAATGAGTGGTTGCTTTAAGGTTTGTCTTAACCAAACACTCAGCTCAAACGCACCAACCATTATAAAAATCAACAAAAACGGGCTGTTTTTTAGCTCAAAAAACAGCATCAATACCGACCTTTCAGCCATTTTTCACCCCTTTTGTTGATTTTTGTAGATGCCTTAGCCATTCATAGCTTTTGCCTGTAACCACCAGCACAGCTAAAGTACTGATAACCGTCGCTACTATCAATATCCACGCATCATCAGCGATGACATCAAGGTATTGCATGATAGAAATACACGCAGGAATGACCAACAGCACCAAATGATCAAGCATCACTTTGGCAAGTTTTTCCACCGTCTTTAGCTTAACCAATCCAATCTGTAATGAAATAAATAATAGTAGCAGCCCAATTACACTGGCAGGTAAGGGCAAATCAAATCCCATGACAATCACCTGACCAAGGAATAAACACGCAAAGATAACCAAGAACGCTTTTAGTAGCATCACATTTTCTCAAAATCAAAACACACCTATTGTATCGCAAAGGCATCAATTCACCAAACTTTATGGGATTTTTTACAATTTTTTAGTGTTTTTTACTTGATTTCATTGTCAATCACTCGTATCATCAGCTCATCTTTTTATTTTGGGGTAAATCAGTATATAAATACCTCATAATAACAGCAAACCTAATGGCACTGAACGCCACATTAACCACATAATAGGCAGGTTATTAGCATATTGTCAGATTGCTTTATGTACTTGCTTTTTATGTTTCACCCAATCCATTTGGTCAATTATTTTTCAAACTCATTTTAACAGATAGCAAAAGACAGCTCATGAACACAGTCCAAGTCAAACTCCTAAATCCCAAAATCGGTACAGACCCAAACTTTCCACTACCTACTCGTGCTACAGACGGTTCGGCCGGCATTGATTTGCGTGCCTGCATTGATGAGCCTGTTATCATCCGTGCAGGCGAGACCAAACTCATCGGCACAGGCATGGCGATTTATATCAAAGATCCAAATTATGCAGGGATTATCCTGCCTCGCTCAGGACTTGGGCATAAGCATGGTATTGTACTTGGTAACTTGGTGGGTCTGATTGATGCTGACTATCAAGGCGAACTTATGGTATCAGTATGGAATAGAAGTGATGCTGATTTTATCCTAAATCCTGCCGAACGCATGGCTCAGTATATGGTCGTGCCTGTCGTTCGTCCTTCTTTTGAAATTGTAGATCAGTTTAGTGATGATAGTGAGCGTGGCACAGGGGGGTTTGGTAGCTCTGGGATTAAATGATTGATGATGACATTGACTTGGTTACCCAGTAGTAATTTTTATTTATCCCAATTCAATCAAGCAAAGCGGATACCAATCCATTTACCAATACTTTCAAAGGAATAGCCATGCAACACAAATCCCTAACCTTAGACGAAGCCAAACACACCAGTGAGGTCATCACCACCGCCCTACCCTATATTCAGCGTTACAAAGATAAATTGATTGTCATCAAATACGGCGGTAATGCCATGACCGACCCTGTGCTAGAAAGCTCATTTGCCCGTGATATTGTCCTGCTAAAAACCGTAGGCATTCATCCTGTGGTAGTACACGGCGGAGGTCCACAGGTGGATAATCTCATGAATGAACTTGGTCGTGAATCTGACCGCATAGACGGCATGCGAGTCACCGACAAACAGACGATGGATGTGGTAGAGATGGTACTAGGTGGCAGTGTGAACAAATCCATTGTCAACCTAATCAATAAGCATGGCGGACAAGCAATTGGCTTGACTGGCAAAGATGCCAATCTCATCAAAGCAACCAAACTTGCCATGACCGATAAAGATGGCAATGCCATTGATTTGGGCTTTGTGGGCGAAGTGGCTCATGTCAATACAGAAGTAATCAATATGCTAATCCATAGCGATTTTATTCCTATCATTGCCCCACTTGGCGTAGATGAAAAAGGCGAGACCTACAACATCAATGCCGACCTTGTCGCAAGCAAAGTGGCAGAGTTTTTAAATGCTGAACGCTTATTGCTACTGACCAACATTAAAGGCGTGCTTGATAAAGAGGGCAGTGTATTGACCAGTTTGTCGCCCACCGATGTTGATAATCTCATCGCTGACGGCACGATTAGTGGTGGCATGATACCTAAAATCGCAGGAGCTTTAGATGCTGTTAAAGCAGGGCTTAGAAGTGCCACCATCGTAGATGGGCGAGTTCCGCACGCCTGCTTACTAGAAATCTTTACCGATGAAGGTGTAGGCACACAGATTTTAAGAGAATCAGACTTTATCAATTAATTTAACAAAGTCATTTGTGTGAAGGTGGCTAATGACCAAAAACTCCAATAAATGATGAATTAGGCAAACTTCACCTTCACACAGATTCACACAGACGACAACATTGCTATTGATGGTTAATGCCAAAATACCACCAAAGTCAAAAACTCACAAAATCTTGTTATGACTAGTGTCTTTATACATTTTGCCATTATGCTTATTTTAATCAGCATAATGGCCAATCTCACTCTCCGCCAAGCACTTTGCCCCATTCATGCTCATCAAAACCAATCAAAGCCACATCATCACCCATGATAATTGGGCGTTTTAACACACTTTGATGATTCTTAACCATCTCATACATGGCAGAGACATCACCACTCATGAGTGTATTTTTGATGGTGTCATCAAACTTACGATAAGTTGTGCCTTGTTTATTGATGGTCTTTTCACCAAAAGTCGCCACGAATTTTTTAAACTGCTCTAGGCTAAGTACCGACTTTTTATAATCAAAAAATTCATACGCTATGCCATTTTGATTTAAAAAATCAAATGCTTTTTTCATGGTGTTGCAATTTTTGATGCCATAAATGGTCAGCATGACTTCCCCTTAAGATATAAAAATATTGGCAAATTATATCAAAATTACGCTATAATAACCTGTTAATTTTCCAACATTTTACCCAATAATTATCTGAGATAGCCATGAGCCTAAACGATTACGATTTTAAATCCATTGAACAGACACAACAAGCCAAATGGCAAGCCGATAACCGCTACCACACGGATAACTGTGATAACGGCAAACCCACTCGTTACATGCTCTCAATGTTCCCTTACCCTAGTGGCAAGCTACACATGGGGCATGTACGCAACTACGCCATCACCGATGTGCTAAGTCGCTATTATCGTCAAAAGGGCTACGATGTCATGCAACCGATGGGCTGGGATGCTTTTGGTTTACCTGCCGAAAATGCCGCCATTGACAATAAAGTCGCTCCCTATAAATGGACAATGGCAAATATTGAGCATATGCGTGGTCAATTAAAGTCGCTAGGTCTATCAATTGACTGGTCTCGTGAGTTTGCCACTTGCACCCCTGAATACTACAAATGGGAGCAATGGCTGTTTTTACAACTTTATAAAAAAGGCTTGGTTTATAAAAAACTTTCCACCGTAAACTGGGACCCTGTGGATAATACCGTACTTGCCAACGAGCAGGTCATCGATGGTCGTGGTTGGCGTTCAGGTGCACTTGTTGAAAAGCATGATATCCCAATGTATTATTTTAAAATCACAGATTATGCAGACGAGTTGCTTGACGATTTAAAACTGCTAGAAAACAAATGGCCAAAACAAGTACTTACCATGCAACATAACTGGATTGGCAAAAGCCATGGCATGGAGCTTGATTTTGTTTATGAATTAGACGGACAAGTAGACAAACTCACTGTCTTTACCACTCGCCCTGATACCATAATGGGGGTAAGCTATCTTGCAGTGTCTGCCGAGCACCCCCTTGCCACCTATGCTAGCCAAGACAACCTCGCTTTACAAGCCTTTATCAGCGAATGCAAACAAGGCTCTGTGGCAGAGGCAGAACTTGCCAAGACTGAAAAAGTCGGCATGGATACAGGCTTAACTGCCACGCATCCTGTAACAGGTGATCCTGTGGTTATTTGGGTTGCCAACTATGTCCTGATGAGTTATGGTTCAGGGGCGGTAATGGGTGTGCCCGCTCATGATGAGCGAGATTTTGAATTTGCCAAAAAGTATGACCTACCCATCAAACAAGTCATTACTTTCAAAGATAAAGAGTACAGCACAGACGCATGGCAAGAGTGGTATTCTGACAAAGACGGTGTGTGCATAAACTCTGGCGTGCTTGATGGCATGGACAAAGACACCGCCACCACCAAAATCCTAGAATTAGTGGGAGAGAAAGCCAAGATTACCACTCAATACCGCCTGCGTGATTGGGGCGTGAGTCGTCAGCGTTATTGGGGTTGCCCTATTCCAATGATCAACTGCCAGTATTGCGGAACAGTGCCTGTGCCAGAGAGCGATTTGCCTGTCGTACTGCCAACTGATGTCGTACCTGATGGTCGAGGCAACCCCTTAAAATCCATGCCAGAATTCGTCAACTGCACCTGCCCTAAATGCGGTCAATCTGCCGAGCGTGAGACCGACACCTTTGATACTTTTGTGGAAAGTAGTTGGTACGCTCAGCGTTTCACCACTCCCCATGATGACACCCAAATGGTCGGTCGAGAAGGTGCAGACAAGTGGCTAGCTGTCAACCAATATGTAGGCGGTATTGAACACGCCATCTTACATCTGTTGTATGCTCGCTTTTTCCATAAAGTCATGCGTGATGAAAGATTGGTTAAAGGGGCAGAACCTTTTGAGAACCTACTGGCACAAGGCATGGTACTAGCAGGGACTTTCTACCGTGAAAATAATGATGGTTCAAAAACTTATTACTTCCCCCACGAGATAGAAGTGCGTGGCAATGAAGCAGTACTGATAGCAGATGGCAAGCCTGTCATCATCGGCAAAATAGAAAAAATGTCCAAATCCAAAAACAATGGTGTGGACCCACAGACCATCATGAATGAGTACGGAGCGGACACAGTACGACTTTATACCATGTTTACCGCTCCTGCCGACCAAACGCTAGAGTGGTCGGACTCTGCCCTAAAAGGTCCTTACAATTTTGTCAAGAAAGTATGGCGACTTAGCGATGAGCATCTAACTGCCATCAAAGGCGTGGATAAGTCAGCCCTTGTCATTGATACTACCAATTTATCAAAACCTGCCAAAGACCTACGCCGTAAGACGCACGAGACCATCTCTAAGATTGATACAGCTTTAGGTGAACATTTGACTCTCAACACACCTGTATCATCATTGATGGAACTTGCTAATGACATTGGAGCATTTGCAGTAAAAGATGATGGTGATTTGGCAACTCGCCACGAATCACTCATCGCCCTACTAACCATACTGTCTTTATACGCACCTCATGTGGGAGAGCATCTATTAGAAGCGTTTGGTTTTGATAGTCGCACACTTACCTTCCCAGCACTTGACACATCAGCATTAGTAAGTGACACCATGACAATGGTCATTCAAGTCAATGGTAAAGTGCGTGGCAAGATGGAAGTTGCTACTGGTTTAGACAATGACAGCTTGATTGAACTTGCCAAATCAGCTGAAGGTGTGGATAAATTCATAACAGGCGACATCAAAAAAGCCATCGTAGTACCAAACAAACTGGTCAGCTTTGTTGTTGCAGGATAACACAAACCACACTGTAGGTCATATTTGCTTAGGAAAACTTTATGAAAAAAACCCTAGCACCCGTCCTAGTTATGGCAATAGCAACAAGCCTTAGTGCTTGTGGCTTTGCCCTGCGTGGCACCCAAAATAGCGTATCAGCCAGCCCCTTATATGCCACCACAAGTATCATACTGGCGGACAATCAAGAAGCGTTAGCACTCAAGCAACCCTTATCAAAACAGCTACAGCTACTTGGCATCACAAACCAAGCTGATGCCACCAACACTATTAAGGTGGACAACTTGCGTTTTCGCCGTTATGAACTGGTAGGTACATTGACAGAGGTTCGCTTGGTATTGATGGCGGATGTCAGTTATACAATTAACAATCAGACACACAAACACCCAATCCAAGTAGAACAAAGCTATCAATATAACGAAGCTAGTATCATCACGCTAGATCAGCAAGGCGAAAAAACCAAGCAATGGCTGTATGAACATCTGGCACAGCGTATCGCCGAACAGTATTACGCCAAATCAAAATAAGATAGGCTCATGCAGCAGCGTTTTTTACCACTATTTAAGCAGTTATTAACTGCACAAAATGCACCACCCATTACAGGTTTTTGGTTGGTGCATTCTGATGAGCCACTCATGATTTCTTGGCTGATTGATGCCTGTCGTCCCATCTGGCGTGCCAATGAACAAACCATCAAACGCATTGAGCTTAGTAGCTCTAGGTCATGGAGCGAGGTGGTTACTGAACTTGATAGCTTAAGTCTATTTGGTGATACCAGTGCAATCATTATTAGTGGCAATCATAAACCTAAAGCCGACAAAGAAGGTCTTGCCAACATTATGGCAACACTTGAGCGTATTGCCCAAAGCACCCCCCATCATCTGATTTGGTACTTACCCAAACAAGATAAAAAGTCTCTAGCCACCAAAGCGGTTAAGCTATTTGACACGCATGGTCTTATTATTGATGCCAATATTTATAACGAGCAGATGCGTCATGATGTTTTGCAGGTACAAGCTAAGCAGTTAGGGATCACCCTAACACCCGATGCGTGGCAACTTTTATTATCACACACCGAAAACAATCTACTGACCGCTCATCAGAACCTGTGGCGACTGTCTTTATTATACCCAAATAACGCACAACCTATTGACCTTGCCATGCTAAATACCTGCTTGGTTGATGGGGCTGAATTTAGCGTATTTGATTTGTCCGAACAACTACTCATGGCAAATGCTACCAAAGCCTTGAATATCTTACAGCACCTACAAGATGTTGGCACTGCCCCGAGCATCATATTATGGGCATTAAATAAAGACGCAAGGCTTATTTTACAGTTACAATCAGGCAAATCAGCAGGTGATCTGGGTATTTGGCAAAGCAAAATTCAATCATACACCCAAACCGCCCACCGCACACATGGCATGAGTGGTAATTGGCTTAGATGGATTTATGAGATTGACTGTGCCATTAAAGGTATTTATGATGCCGATGTTTGGTTAATGATGAGGCAACTGTGTCTATCAATGTGCGGTTTATCATCACAACAAAGCCGTATACACTAAGTTAAGGCAAACTAACTAAAACCCCCAACCACTCACAGTTAATCAATCTAGCAACAATCATCATTTTAAATATCCACTCTTATGCCAGTAACCGCCAAATTAAGTAGCTCAATCAAAACTTATACACTTTAAGCATTGCCCATAAATTTTATCAAAAAAGACTTATCGCTCTTTTGTTATTCAAGCCAAGCATTTTATCAACCTTAAAACCGATGATCATGTTATAATCAAATCATCATTTTATATTCAAATCATCTTTGCATCGTTTTATCAGTAGCATAAGATTGATTTTAGTTAAATACTATAATTGGAAAGCCGAGTCATGACTATAATATTCACCAAGCAACACAAATTACCACCCATGATAAAATGGCTAATCGTCATTCTGGTTATTTTATTATCATCAGCCTTAGCTTATCATTTCTTTAAGACCAAAGATGCTCCGCCTAATTATCTAACAGCCGAAGCAACGATGGGCGATATCGAAAGCGTGGTTATGTCATCAGCCAAAGTTAAACCCATCAAAAGCATTGATGTTGGGGCTCAGGTATCGGGCAGAATAGTCAAGCTATATGTTGAAATTGGTGATGAGGTTAAAAAAGGCGATATCATCGCTCAAATCAACCAAGTAGGACAAAAAAACACCGTGTTAAACGCACAGGCAAACCTACAACAAGCTAACGCATCACTCGCCCAAGCCCAAAGCAACCTACAATCCGCCCAAGGCAGTATCATTAGTAATACCGCCATCCTAAATGCACGCCTAAGCGAACTTAATAAAGCTAAAAAGGCACTAGAACGCTTGTCTGGCTTGGTAGAAATCAATGCAGTCAGTCATCAAGACTACGACGATGCCAAAGCTGCTGTTGAGGTTGCACAGGAGAATGTCAATGCTGCTCGTGCTAACATTCAAAATGCCAAAAATGATGTCAATGCTGCTCGTGCCAACATTCAAAGTCAAAAAGCCGCCATTAACAAAGCCCAAAACGATCTATCCACCGCCCAAGAGGACCTTAGTTATACCACCATCACCGCACCGATGGATGGCACAGTAGTTTCTATTACCCAAAAAGAAGGGACAACGGTTAATGCCATGCAGTCCGCCCCTACGATTGTTACATTAGCCGACTTAAGTCGTGTACGCATCAACGCCCAAATATCAGAAGCTGATGTCATCAATGTCAAGACAGGTCTCCCTGCTCGTTTTAATATCATCGGTAAGCCTGACGAACAGTTTGATGCGGTATTAACTGGGATTAACCCTGCCCCTGAGAACATTAGCACCAGTAGTAGCACCGATTCGGCTGTATACTATATTGGCTATCTTGATGTGGACAATACCGAGAGAAAATTTCGCATTGACATGACCACGCAAGTCAATATCATTATCGATTCAGTCAAAAATGTTCTAACAATTCCTTCTGCCGCCATACAAAGCGTGGGCAATAAACACACCGTACAAGTGGTGAATGCAGACGGTCATGCCAAGATTGTAGAGGTAGAAGTTGGTCTAAATAACCGCATTAACGCTGAAATAAAATCAGGTCTACAAGCAGGTGATAAAGTCGTCATTGGAGAATCAGGTAAAGGCGGTCAAAATAAAAACTCAACAGACCGCCGATGATGCGATAAGCAAAAGACATCAAAACCACCAACCAAACAACACAATATACATGGCACTATATGACAACACACCCAAAAAAACCGCTCATTGAAGTGAAAAATCTCATTCGTGATTTTCAGGCAGGCGATGATCATGTGCGTATTTTGCATGGCATTAATTTAACGCTTTATCAAGGTGAGATGGTTGCCATCATTGGTCAGTCAGGCTCTGGCAAGTCCACACTGATGAATATTTTAGGCTGTCTGGATAAAGCCACAAGTGGAAGCTATACCATCTTTGGCAAATCGGTTGATAACATGGATGGCGAAGAGCTTGCTAAGTTGCGTCGTGAGCATTTTGGTTTTATTTTTCAGCGTTATCATCTGCTTGGCGACATCAATGCTTTAGATAATGTTACCGTTCCTGCAGTCTATGCAGGCACAAGCACCGCCAAAAGACGCAAGCGTGCCGCCGAGCTACTTGCCCAGTTAGGGTTAGCCAATAAAATCAATAATCGACCCAATCAGCTCTCAGGCGGACAACAGCAACGAGTTTCTATTGCCCGAGCCTTAATGAATGGGGGTGATATCATTTTGGCGGATGAACCGACAGGAGCGTTAGATAGTGGCTCAGGCAAGGAAGTCATGAATATCTTGCACCGTCTAAAAGATGATGGGCATACCATTATTATGGTAACGCATGACCCAAGTTTGGCTAGCCAAGCTGAGCGTGTGATTGAATTAAAAGATGGTCATGTCATCGCTGATTATTACACAGACAATGCCAAGCAACAAGATAATAGCCATCAGATACAAAACACCCATCAAAACACCGCCATCAGCAAGCAGTCCTTTGGCTCAAACAATGCCCTACTGGGCGTGCTAGACCGCCTAAAAGAAGCCTTTAAAATGTCCATCTATGCCATGAAAGCTCACAAAATGCGGACGCTACTCACCATGCTAGGAATCATCATTGGCATTGCTTCTGTTGTGTCAATTGTGGGGTTAGGTCAAGGCTCGCAAGCCAAAATTTTAAATGACATTAACGCACTAGGAACCAATACCATCACCGTTATTGATGGGTATCCTTATGGCGACCCACGCCGTCGCTATGGCTACGATAATCTAACTGTTGATGATGCCAATGCCGTCGCCGCACAACCTTATGCTCAGTCTGTCAGCCCACAGGTGGATACCAGCGTTTCTATCCGTTATAAGAATACCGAAGCCACAGGCAATATCAACGGCATTGGTCAGGATTATTTGGCGGTAACAGGCGAAAAACTTGAGATGGGGCAAGGCTTTAATGATGCTAGCATATCCGCTCTTGCTCAAGACATCATCATTGATCAAAATGCTTATAAAACTTTTTTTAACGGACAAGGCAATCCCATCGGTCAAATGCTGATGGTGGGTAATATGCCAGGGCAAATCGTTGGCGTACTTTCTGCCAAAAATTCATCATTTGGACACAATACCAACACCCCAAACATCTATATGCCCTACACAACCGTCATGCACCGCATGCTAGGCACAAGCCATATCAATTTGTTCGTGGTACTCGTAGATACCGACACACCCTCTGACATCGCAGAGAATGCCATCTTTGACCTCATCAAATCTAGGCATGGTACAGATGATTTTGATATCATGAATACCGACAGCATCAAAGAGACTGTCCAATCCGCCACAAGCACCATGACATTACTCATCTCATCAATTGCCATCATATCACTCATTGTTGGCGGTATTGGCGTCATGAATATCATGCTTGTTTCTGTTACCGAACGCACAAGCGAAATTGGTGTACGCATGGCGGTCGGAGCAAGACAGTCTGACATCATGCAGCAGTTTTTGATAGAAGCGGTGTTGGTTTGCGTATTGGGTGGTATTTTAGGCATTTTACTTGCCTTTGGCATCGGAGCAGTCATTAACAGTCTTGGCAGTGATAATATTGGGGTGATTTATTCGCCAACTTCCATCATCGTAGCTTTTGTCTGCTCAACTTTAATCGGCATTATATTTGGATTTTTACCTGCCAGAAATGCCGCACGCCTAAACCCTGTGGAAGCTCTATCACATAACTAATCCCAAAATAATGGTTTTTTAGATAACTTATAAAAAACCATTATTTTAATTATTTTTAAATAATAATTGAAAAAACACTTGCAAAGTTAAAAATATGGTGTATAATACGCACCACATTAGCGATAAGGGTCGTTAGCTCAGTTGGTAGAGCAGTTGACTTTTAATCAATTGGTCGCAGGTTCGAATCCTGCACGACCCACCATTATCCTAATAATTCAAGTAAAAAAATACTTGCAAAGTTGAAATTATCTAGTATAATACTCAACACAAATTGGGTCGTTAGCTCAGTTGGTAGAGCAGTTGACTTTTAATCAATTGGTCGCAGGTTCGAATCCTGCACGACCCACCATTCTTTAAATAGACCGATAATTTAAAGAATTAATATTCCCCAATAGCTCAGTCGGTAGAGCATCGGACTGTTAATCCGTGTGTCCCTGGTTCGAGCCCAGGTTGGGGAGCCATATTAAAAAAGCCCTTTCATAAGAAAGGGCTTTTGTTTTTTTGATTTTATCTATCACCACTCACAAAAAAACAGCAATATCAATAAGAGTCGCAACAGTCATTTAGCTTATTAACTTTAAACCTTGATGACTATACTTTAGCCCAAGCAACCTTTAATCCATCAACCCTACAACACATCTATCAAGCAAGCATCATCAAAAAATCACAACCCAAACAAGCCAAAAACCCCTTGCCAAAGACAAGGGGTGTTATCACATACGGTGCGGTGCAACCATCGGTGCAATCTGATTAACCGCTAAATCCTTGATGAGTAATTGCAAACTTTGATTACCCTGCCATTCATTGATATCTAGGGCGAACAAAATATGCACACGACTGGCACGATAATCCCATTTATCCGCATCAAAATTAAACCAAATTGCATCAATGGGGTACTGAACTTCTGGCAAGCGGAGTGTTAGCTTTAGATGCTTGTCTTTCATGACACGAAAATTCAGCACTTCAAACACCCCATCAAAACTTGGTGGTGCAAAGCCATTGCCCCACACGCTAGCATTTTTGAGCCGATGAGCAAAATTTAAGCTAAAATCCTGAGGAGCAAGCTCACCATCAGTGAAATACTCTTCGTTAAATACTGATTCATCAAAACCGTCTAACACCGCCAAAAAAGCCGTTTTAAAGGTGTTAAAATGGCGTTTTTTAATGGTTAGACCTGCTGCCATCGCATGACCACCAAAATGAGCAATTAATTCAGGATGTGTGATTGCCACCGACTCAATGGCATCACGGATATGCACGCCTGCTATAGAGCGTGCCGACCCCTTGATCCAATCTTCATCACCAACTTTATTCGCATCAGCAGGAGCAAATACAATCGTTGGACGATATAGTCGCTCCTTAATTCGCCCTGCCACGATACCAATCACCCCTTGATGCCAATTATCTTGATGTAGGACAATGCCTCGTGG
Organism: Moraxella haemolytica; assembly: GCF_030177935.1. NCBI lineage: Bacteria > Pseudomonadati > Pseudomonadota > Gammaproteobacteria > Moraxellales > Moraxellaceae > Moraxella > Moraxella haemolytica. Next base: position 656,598 of record NZ_CP089974.1, on the reverse strand, counting down.
TAGGGTCGGTTCGTCAGATGAATTTAGGTGCAGGTCTTGAATAATCTGCGATGCCTCATCACGCATTTGCGTCTCAATGGCACGACGAGAGTGGTTGAGTTTATTTAATTCAAGTGCCAGCGTATATGCCGTACTCCAATCGTCAGCAAGCAGACATTCCACCCCTGTTTGCATATTATCCATACGCCCTGCAGCGTTAATGCGTGGTGCGATGGCAAAACCCAAGTCATTACTACTGATTTTCTCATGGTATCGCCCAGATTGCTCAAGAATGGCAAGCACCCCATGACAGGCACGCCCATCACGAATGGCATTAACCCCATGCGTTACCAAGATTCTATTATTTTGGTCAAGCGTACCAACATCAGCTACTGTGCCTAACGCTACCAAATCCAAATATTTGGCAACACTCGTGGTTTTTTTTCCAGTCTCTCTACGAATGCGAGCCACTCGCCCCATCACATAAAATGCCACTCCAACACCCACCAAAGACTTGCTACCAAAATTACAACCTTGCTGATTTGGATTGACCACCGCAGCAGCCTCTGGCGATGCTTTGGTAGTAAGGTGGTGGTCGGTGATGATGACTTGCACACCCAGCTCTTTGGCACGCTCAACACCCTCATGGCTTGAAATGCCATTATCCACCGTAATAATAACCTCTGGGTCAAATTGTGCTACGCCATACTCAACAATCTCTGGTGTCAAACCATAGCCAAACTTAAATCTATCAGGCACCAAAAAATTCACATCAGCACCCATCTCTTTTAAACAACGAACCATCAAGGCGGTCGAAGTCGCTCCATCACAGTCAAAATCGCCAACGATTAAGATTCTTTTGTCGTCAATGGCGTGATCAATCAAGGCTGCCGCCTTATCCAGTCCTGCTAGCTCACTTGCAGGCAATAGACTGCCCACCGAAGTATCAAGCAGTAACACATCATCAACACCTCGTGCCAAAAAGACACGAGCCAGCGTTAATGAACCAAACTGTTGCACCAGCTCCTCAGGCACTTCACCCATGTGGCGTGGCGATAAATTAAGTTTTGTCATTTTGTTCTTCTTTTTATTGAGTTTCTTTGATTGTGCTTTACTTATGCTATATTCATCAAGTACGCAAAGACTTAGGCAGACTAAAAGTAACATTCTCTTCAATGCCACATATCTCTTGGGGATCTTCTGCCCCCCATGACTGCAAAGTCGCCAATACTTCTTGAATCAATATCTCTGGAGCTGATGCACCTGCAGTAACACCCACACACGCCACGCCATCAAACCACGCCTTATCCATCTGACCGGCATTGTCAATCAAATAAGCACATGCCCCCAAACGCTCAGCAAGCTCTCTTAAGCGATTAGAGTTTGATGAATTTGGACTGCCAACAACCAACACAACATCACATTGTTCTGCCAAAGATTTGACCGCATCTTGACGATTTTGGGTGGCGTAGCAAATATCATCTTTTCTGGGTGCGTTGATTTTAGGAAATTTATGTTTTAATGCATCAATGACCACTGCCGTATCGTCCATTGATAAAGTTGTTTGTGTTACAAAGGCAAGTTCTTTATCCTCATCAAAATTCAAGCCGGCGACATCATCAGCATCTTCCACCAGATGAATGCGACCGCCAAAACTGGTATCAAAACGCCCCATCGTTCCCTCTACTTCAGGGTGTCCTGCATGACCAATTAAAATAGCATCCATGCCTTCTTGGGCAAATTTACCCACCTCAATATGTACTTTTGTTACCAGTGGGCAGGTGGCATCAAAGACTGTCAAGTCTCGGCGAGTCGCTTCATCTTCTACCGCCCTTGAGACGCCATGTGCCGAAAAAATCACAATCGCCCCATCAGGGACTTCATCAAGCTCTTCAACAAATATCGCTCCACGATTGGCAAGGTCTTCCACCACAAATTTATTATGCACCACTTCATGACGCACATAAATCGGCGGATTAAAACGACGCAATGCCTCATTCACAATGGCAATCGCCCTATCCACACCCGCACAAAATCCTCGTGGATTAGCCAATAGAATCTTCATATCATCTTCTCTATTTTATCTTCATTTTAGCTGACTACTTTACCACATTTACGCCATTTACGCATTAACTGGCTAGAATTTTTATTTCATTTATCCTATGGCTGTTTTATTTGGTTAGTTAAGCAAACGGTCAAATAAAAACACCCCAAAGGTTAGAATCTGAGTGTCTAACTTTTGGGGCGTGGTTCAATCACTGACGGTTTTTTGATTAGTAATTATTCATTCAAATATTGATTAAAAACCATCTTTTAGACTAACAATTTGATTATACACAGGCAAATCTTTGGTAGATTCCACAGTGTCTGCTACAAAGTAGCTTTCACGCTCAAACTGGAACCGCTCACCGCCCACAACATTCGCTAAAGACGGCTCAACAACCGCTTGATAAGTAGTGAGCGAGTTAGGATTTAGGTGTTGTTTAATCCATAGTGTATCGGCATCGGTATCAGCATCTAGCATGTCTTTTTCATGCAAAGTAACCTCTGGATGAATTTCATCATCTTCTAATAGCAGATGATTATACATACGGACAATCGCATCAACACCATGTGTGGCAGATACCCAATGAATCACCCCTTTAACCTTACGACCTTCTGGATTATTGCCCAAAGTCTTAGCATCGATGGTTGCAATCAGCTCAACCACCTCACCTTTTTCATCAGTGATGTATTCTTCCACTTTTAGAATGTAGCTATTACGCAGACGAATTTCAGGGTTTTCTGGCGACAGTCGCTTATAGCCTGCTGGCGGACTGACCTCAAAGTCGGTTCTGTCAATATAGATTTCTTTGGTGAACGGGATTTTACGCTCGCCCATATCCACATTTGGGTGCTTTGGCTGAGTTAGCCATAATACGCCATTATCCAAGCAAGCTTTAACCGTATCTTTTTTAAGATGCTCAAAATCTGCCACCGCCTCGTCAAAATTCTTAATCGTAACTTTTAATGGGCGAAGTACCGCCATGCCCCGAGCGGTTGTATTCTCTAGGGCATTACGAATGCTAGATTCAAGCTGGCGAAAATCCACCACGCCATCGGTTTTAGAAATACCTACTCGCTCACAAAAGTCTCTTAACCCTTCAGCTGGATAGCCACGGCGTCTCATGCCTGCCACTGTTGGCATTCTTGGATCATCCCATCCTGATACCACACCCATATCCACCAAGCGTTTTAGCTTACGCTTAGAAGTTAGCGTATGATCAATATTAAGACGACTAAACTCATACTGGTGTGGCGGTTTAACAAAGCCCACCTTTTCTACTACCCAATCATAAAAAGGTCTATGATCTTCAAACTCTAATGTACATAGCGAATGTGTAATATTCTCAATGGCGTCCGATAATGGGTGAGCGTAGTCGTACATTGGATAAATACACCATTTGTCACCTGTTTGGTGATGATGGGCGTGCATGACACGATAGATGACAGGGTCTCTCATGTTCATGTTGGCATGATTCATGTCAATCTTGGCACGAAGTACCGCCTGACCTTCTTTGTATTTGCCGTTTTTCATGTCGTCAAAACGAGCAAGATTCTCTTCAATCGTAGCGTTACGCTGTGGCGACTCAACAGATGGCTTGCCAAAACCGCCACGATGTTCACGAATCTCATCAGGTGTCTGAAAATCAACATAAGCATCACCTTGCTTGATGAGCTGTACCGCCCATTCATACAACCGATCAAAATAATGGGACGCATAGCGAACATCGCCCGCCCATTCAAAACCAAGCCATTTGACATCTTCTTTGATACTATCTACATAGTCTTGCTTTTCAGCGGTAGGGTTAGTATCATCAAAACGCAAATTACACACACCACCAAACTCACCTGCCACACCAAAATTTAGGCAGATGGACTTAACATGACCAATGTGTAAATAGCCATTTGGTTCTGGTGGAAAACGAGTGATGATGCCATCATGTTTCCCAACAGCTAGGTCATCACGGATGATTTGGCGAATAAAGTCGTTTTTTTCAGATAGCATCTCAGTCATAACAGTTTCCAATTGGTGATTTTTTTAAAGCATCAAACAAAAAGCATCAAATAATTAAACAAGTCGTGTCAATCTCACTATTCTAGCATATTTTTATTAAATAAAGAATTATCAAGCAGTCAACAATTTTTTTCCATGCAATTACTCTGATTTTTATTGAGCATTTCCCATTGTGCCAAAACTTTGCTATAATATCGTCAATTTCACTGTTAATTTTAAATAGGAATACCTATGGATATGCCGATTGTACAGCTTGACACCACCCATGGTGCGATTGTAATTGAACTTAATGCCGAAAAAGCCCCTGTTACCGTTGCCAACTTCCTTGACTATGTTGAAAGCGGTCATTATGATGGCACGATTTTCCATCGTGTGATTGATGGCTTCATGATTCAAGGCGGTGGTATGGATAGCGACATGAACGAGAAGCGTACTGGCACACCAATTAAGAATGAAGCGGACAACGGTCTAAAAAATGACATTGGCACAATCGCCATGGCTCGCACCAACGACCCACATTCAGCAACCGCCCAATTTTTTATTAATGTTAAAAATAACGACTTTTTAAATTATAGCAGCCCAACACCACAAGGTTGGGGTTATGCCGTATTCGGCAAAGTAACCGATGGTATGGATGTGGTCAATCAAATCAAAGGTGTACCAACCGGTCGCTATGGCTATCACAGTGATGTGCCACGCGAGCCAATCGTGATTAACTCTGCTAAAGTAATTTCAAAATAATTTTAGCATACTTTAAGGTGATTTTATTGATACAGTCCACCAAATCCATCTTAAAGACTAGGGCGAAAATAATTCGCCCTTCTTTTTTCCACCCCATCAGATATGCAAAACTTTAATCATCTCATCACCACTCGTCCGCATGATATCAGCACGGTTTTTGTCAGCGACCTACACCTATCAGCAGACACACCTGCTTTAAATCAGGCGTTTTTGGCACTCCTAAAAGATTTGTCTTTTTTGCCAAATTTAACGCATTTGTATATTTTGGGTGATTGGCTTGATGGTTGGATTGGCGATGATGACTACCTAAGTCTAAACGATAATGAAAAAAAACAGCATTTTTTAACACCCATTTTATCAGCCCTGCAACACTTATCAACAACAGCCAAGATTCATGTCATGCATGGCAATCGTGATTTTGCCATTCGTCAGACACTCTGCGATGAATTTGAAGGCAGGTTGATTAAGGAGCCCTATTTTTTACAGTCTGGTCAGCTTTACAGATTAGAGCATGGCGATCGCCTTTGCACTGATGATAAAGCATATCAATGCTACCGTAAGATTGTCCAAACCCCCCTTATTGCTTGGCTGATTTTAAAACAACCACTTGCCAAAAGAAGACAAATTGCCAACAAAATCAAAGCCAAGTCCACTCATGACAAATCCGGCAAGTCCAAGCACATCATGGATGTCAATTCTCAAGCTGTACAACAAACCTTGATGACCTGCGATGTACTCATACATGGACATACGCACCACCCCGCCATTCATGAGATGACCAACAAAAAAAGAGTAGTTTTGGGTGATTGGCGACATCAAGACGGTGGCGTGCAAGCGGTGATTGGGGTGATGGTGGGCAATCAAGTGGATTTATGGACATTTAAATGGCGTGCATAACCGCCATGATCTCATTATGAAGATACCACCATATCAAACCATAGACAAGTAACAGCACCATAGATAACAACCAAAAACACACGCCAGACAGTCGCCATCGACTCACCGCCCAAATCAATAGGGCGAACAATGCCCCAATACACGCACCACCCAAATGAGCTGCCTGATCAATCCCATCAATAGTCAAGCCCATCACAAAGTTTAACCCCATGATGATTGCCAGACTTTTGGTGTTTAGTACAAACATGGTGGGTGTCTTTGTGATTGCCAATACCAACAAAAACATACCAAAACCCATGATGCCGCCCGATGCTCCTGCCGATACACCAAAGCGTCCATCTGCTAAGACTTCCTGCCAAGTGATGTAAAGGTTTAATAGATTACCACCCACTGCCGATAATAAGAACAACGCCAAAAACTGTAGCCTGCCAACTATCTGCTCAACCACCATGCCAAAATAATACATGGCAAAACCATTAAACAACAGATGAATCAATCCGATGTGCAAAAAGGCACTAAAAACCAATCGCCACGGCTCATAAGTTAAACTCAAGGGCAAAAAATTGGCACCAAAAGCGATTAGATCTTTTGAACTTGGGTTATCAAGACTTACGCCTTGTAGAAGCTGATAGCACGCCACCGCCACAAAAGAGACGATTAGGACTAATGTGATGGGTGCTTTTTTGGATAAAGTTTGGATATTCATCAAGCATAAGCCCTAAGATAAGCCATCAAATCAAAATACATGGCAAAAAACAAAGATGGATTAGATGTGCAAATCATGCCCACAGCGGTCGCAAAATTTAGCATTAGAAGCATGACCAAATTTACCACATTTTGGGCAACTGATAGGATGTAACTGCGGTCGCATCGTGCGGGTTAGCTCGGCAGTAAAAATACCTGTCGGCACAGCAATGATGGCATAACCGGTTATCATCACCATGCTTGCAATCGCTTGACCAATGGGTGTTTTTGGTGAAATGTCGCCATAGCCGACCGTTGTCAAGGTAACGACCGCCCAATAAATAGACAAAGGAATACTGGTAAAGCCATTTTCTGGACCCTCAACCACATACAACACCGAACCAAAAATGGTAACCAAAAGCAATAAAGAAATGAAAAAAACAATGATTTTGTGCTGAGAAGTCTTAAATGCCGCCGCCAAAAACCCCGCCTGTTGCATATAAGAACGCAATTTGAATATACGAAAAATACGCAAGATGCGTAAAATTCGCACCACCAAAAGATACTGCGTTCCCACAAAAAATAGACTTAAATAAGTTGGCAATAGTGCCAATAAATCCACCACACCAAAAAAACTAAAGGCATAACGGCGGCGGTCAGGGGCGGAATATAGCCGTAAAATATATTCTATGGTAAATAATACCGTAAAAAACCATTCTGCATAGAGAAATAGCCGTCCATACTGCAACCTAAAAATCAGTACACTATCAAGCATAACCACCGCCACACTTAGCACAATGCCAAGTAGCAAAATGACATCAAAGAATTTACCTGCACGAGTGTCCGTGCCTTCAATGACGACATGAATGTGCTCTTTTAGGGGTAGTGTCTTACGATAGGAATGAATGGGACGCATTAATACTCTTGATTTTTCAAATTGATGTATTTTAGCCCAAATTCTCATAAAAAACCACCAGCCAATGAGTTTGACTGGTGGTTTTTAAAAAATAAAATCAGAAGCTCTCTACAAAGTCTGCATAGGCAGTCATAAAACCCTGTAAAGTGGCTTTAGCAGGCTCACTAACCAGCTCGCCATGACCATCAAACGCTCCTGCAAAAATCCCACCAATGCTCGCCCCAAACGGCAGAGTTGGCATATTGATATAAGGTGCAGACGCAATAACACGCAACGCATCAATCGCTTTTGTACTACCACTGGCATTGACCGTCATTAACCCAAGCGGTTTGCCAATCCATAGGCTTCCTTCTGGGTTACGAGACACCACATCAATAGCATTTTTAAGCATCGCAGAATAACCACCATTATGCTCAGGCGACACCCAAATCACTGCATCTGATGCCTTGACTGCTTGACGCACACGAGTATAAGCAGGAATATCCATACCATCAAAATCACGGTCATATAAAGGCAAATCACCAATCTCAACGATGTTTAATACCAACGAACTTGGAGCGATTTTTTGCAAATACTTTACCGCCAAATGATTAAAAGAACTTTTGCTTGCAGAACCGACAAGCACGGCAACTTGTTTTGTCATAACCTTTCTCTTTAAAAACTAACATATTGATAAATTCATCATTGGTTGCACCATCTGTGTATCACCAACGACAAAAAGTAATTTCTTAGCACTTGGTCTAAAATAATAGATGAATATTAAGCGATTAAAATTAACAATCATCAGCGCAAATCAAACAACAAAAACTCACAATCCTCATTAATTATAACATCAAGCACACTCTCTTCACCAACTGCCATGCCATCGCCTTGATAGACAGTATTGCCATTGACAGAAAAACTCCCCTTGACCACTTGTAGCCAGTAGTGGCGATTGGTATCCAAAGTGATGGTATCAGTACTGTTTTTAGCATATTGATATCGCCATAATTTCATGTCTTGATAGACTTGAAATGACTCATGCTCAGCTGTTAGCGATAAAATCAGCACGCCCCCTTGCTTATCGGCAAAGCGTCTTTGATCATATCTTGGGGTAACGCCAAGCACATTAGGCTGTATCCAAATCTGCAGTAGATGCAAGGTTGTATCATCACTTGGATTAAACTCCGAATGCGTAAAGCCTGTGCCTGCCGACATAATCTGAAACTCGCCTGCCTGAAAATCTTTGACATTCCCCATGCTGTCTTGATGGGCAATAGCACCTTCTAATACATAGGTCAAAATCTCCATATCCTTGTGCGGATGTGTGCCAAAGCCCATGGTTGGAGCAATGCGGTCTTCATTGATGACCCTAAGGTCAGAAAAACCCATAAAAGCAGGGTCATGGTAATTTGCAAAGGAGAAACTATGGTGAGTATCTAGCCAGCCGTAATTAGCATGACCACGCTCAGAAGATTTTCTAATATAGAGCATATTTTTTTCTCATATGTTATGAAGTATGAGATATTATAGAGCTTTCTTATTATCCAATAAATAGCTATAATAGATAAAATTTATCCATATATGGTATAATAATGCAGAATCCTCAACAATTAGCCAATTTGGTTTTGTTCGTGGCAGTGGTTAAAAACAAAAGTTTTAGCAAAACTGCCCAAACTCTAAATATCCCCCAGTCCACCCTATCCAGAAAAATCAATGAACTTGAAAATCATCTGGGGCTAAAACTCATTCACCGCACCACACGAAAATTAGAACTCACTGAAGCAGGACTATTTTATTTTGAACGCACAACAGCCATCGTAGATGAAATTAATCGCACCCATCAGGCGATGAATGGCCTAAAAATAGAACCCAAAGGGGTATTAAAATTATCTGTGAATAACGAAATTGCAGATTGGTTCATGACCATTTTGCCTAAATTTTATCAAAAATATCCTAAAATCCAACTCCACATTGATGTCTCCGCCCAAAAAACTGACCTTTTGGCAGGCGGTGTGGATATGGCAATACGGGCAGGCATACCAAAAGAAAATCACTACATTGTCCACCCTTTAAGCCAATCTAGCTTGCGGTTATTTGCATCAAAAGCCTACTTAGACAAGTTTGGTACACCCAAAACACCTGATGAACTGGCTCATCATCACGGTTTGGCATTTTTGGGGGTTTTGGATTGGGAGCTATCTTGTGATACGCAGGTGCTAACCACCCACCCCAAAATGCTCTATCATTCCAACAGCTTTCGCCTACTAAGTGGACTGGCCAAACAAGGACTTGGGATAGCATTACTACCCAATATTGCAGCTGACGCAGAGCTTATACCAGTATTGCCTGATTGGCAGGGCAAACCTGTGCCAATTATCATTTTGACCGCCACTCGTCTTCTGCCAATTAAGGTGCGATACATGATTGATTTTTTGAAAGAAAATGTTGGGCAATTAGAAGCACTAGGACACAATGACCATAGAAAAAATCCCACAACTGTTGTATAATGTCGCCATTTTCATTTCAATTTTTATTTTTAAAGGTGTAATATGGCAGGTCATAGTAAATGGGCGAACATCAAGCATCGCAAAGCCAAGCAAGATGCCGCAAAAGGCAAAATCTTTACCAAAATTATCCGTGAAATCGTCTCTGCAAGTAAAGGTGGCGATCCAGACCCAGCCAACAACCCCCGTCTTCGTGCTGTTTTAGAAAAAGCCAATGCTGCCAACATGACCAAAGATGTCATCAAGCGTGCCATTGAGCGAGGTCAAGGTGGTGGCGAGGGAGACAATGTTCAAGAGATTACCTACGAAGGCTATGGCGTAGGCGGTGTGGCAGTCATTGTAGAGACGATGACCGATAATGTCAATCGTACTGTTGGCGAGGTACGCCACGCATTTTCTAAACATGGTGGCAATCTTGGTACATCAGGTTCAGTGGCATATTTGTTTTCTAAGCGTGGTGAGATTGTATTTGATGATGTTACACTTGAAGACAAAGTCATGGAAATCGCCCTAGAAGCTGGGGCAAGTGATATTGAAAATGACGGCGAGAGCCTTTTGGTCATCACAGAACCAAACGACTTTGGTGCGGTGGTGGATGCTTTAGCAGAAGCAGGTCTAAAAGCGGATAGTGCTGAAGTTACCATGTCGCCAAGCACAACTGCTGATATTGATAACATTGACGATGCTCAAAAGGTACTAAAAATGATTGATATGCTAGAAGACTTGGACGATGTCCAAGAAGTCTATACCAATGTCAATTTTAGCGATGAAGTGATGGCACAGTTAGATGCTTAAAACTTCATAACTTAACACATAAAATAAGATTGGTTTTTGCCAATCTTATTTTTTACCCTATGTACATAGAAATATCACCATCACACCCACAAAACAACACACCAGTTTGCAATCTTAGGCGTAACAGTTCATCATTGGCTTATACTGATGGCGTGATGGCTAATGATTTTATGATTATTTCGCCCGCCAAAACTTATTAAAATAAAAACTTTTATCAACTGATGATTGGCAAATGTTTTAAACTCGCCTACAATAAGCTTATAATGACAGCAACATTGGCTTGATTGGCAACCATATGGTTGATGTGCAGATTCATGACACAGCTGATTAAGGGCCTTGAACTATTCCTTGAAATCTAACTAAATCTATCTTATAATATCCAAATGAATAGATTAATTAGTATCAACGAAGCTTCCAAACAACTTGGCGTGTCCATCTCAACATTACGCAGATGGGACGAAAGTGGTGTGCTTGTTGCCGAAAGAACACCTAAAGGACACAGACGGTACGATATTAGTACAATCAACCCAAACCTACTGCATGGCATAGGCAACAAAGACCGAAAAACCATTGCCTATGCACGAGTATCAAGCCACGACCAAAAGGACGATTTAGAGCGTCAAATCCAAGTTTTAGAACTCTACTGTGCCAAACAAGGCTGGACTTATGAGGTCATCAATGATTTAGGTTCTGGCATGAGCTACCATAAAAAAGGACTTAAACAACTGCTTGACGGTATATTAAACAATGAAATCGGCAGATTGGTTTTAACCCATCAAGACCGCCTATTACGCTTTGGTGCAGAACTTGTCTTTGCTATCTGTGAAGCAAGAAATGTTGAAGTTATCATCATCAATCAAGGCGAAAACCTATCCTTTGAAGAAGAGCTTGCTCAAGATGTGCTAGAAATCATTACGGTATTTTCAGCAAGACTATATGGCTCACGAAGTAAAAAGAATAAAAAACTGCTTGAAGCCGTTAAGGTAGCATTGGAATGACGATTATTCGTGGACACATCATCCGACTTGACCCAACCAATAAACAAGCCACACATTTTAGCAAGGCGTGCGGTATCGCACGTCTAGCCTATAATTGGGCGTTGGCAGAATGGAAAAAGCAATATGAACAAGACAAAAACTACCGTGATGACTGTCAAGCAAACGGCATAACCATTGACGAAAACCGACTTAACAAACCATCACAAGGTAAACTAAGAAAACAACTTAACGCCATAAAACATGAAAAATACCCATTCATGCTAGAAGTAACCAAGTGCAGTCCACAACTTGCTATTATGCAACTAGGCGATGCCTTTAAACGCTTTTTTAAAGGCGAAAGCAAATATCCCCAATTTCGCAAAAAAGGTGTAAATGACCGTTTTAGCCTATCCAACGACCAATTTAAACTCAAAACCATCAATAACAAACCATACATTCAAATCCCAAATTTAGGTTTGGTAAGAATGCGTGAAAACTTACGCCATCAAGGGAAAATTTTATCCGCCAAAGTCTTTAAACAAGGCGAAAAATGGTTTGTCTCAGTTGCCGTTGAACTTGGTGAAATGAACAAACCATTAAACAAAACAGGCGAACAAGTTGGCATAGACTTAGGCATAAGTGATTTAGCCGTATTATCAGACGGCACAAAAGCACAAGCTCCCAAGCCATTAAAAACCAAACTCAAACAATTAAAACGACTAAGCAAACAGCTCAGCCGAAAACAAAAAGGCTCTAAAAATCGTGAAAAAGCGAAAACCAAGCTATCACGATTGCATGACAAAATCAGTTGTATCAGAAAAGACTTTACTCATAAGCTCACAACACAACTTGTCAAAAGTTATGGCGTGATTTGCATTGAAAACCTTAACGTTAAAGGTATGGTTAAAAACCGTCACTTAAGCCGAGCCATTAGCGATTTAGGGTTTTATGAGTTTAAGCGACAGCTGATTTATAAAGCCAACCAATGGGGTAAGACCATCAAAGAATTGGACAGGTTTTATCCAAGCTCTAAAACTTGTTCAAATTGCGGTTTTATGATGACAAAAGAAAACTTGACACTTGCGGTTAGACATTGGATTTGTCCTAGTTGCCATACCAATCATGACCGTGATATTAATGCAAGTATCAATATTTTAAATCAGGCAGATAAGGTTTTAACTTTATCTTAATATTAATCGTTGGTGGGTAAGTTCTATCCCCAACTAAAAACGCCTATGGAGTTGATGTCAGTCCAAGTTCAAACGAATAAGGCAAACAACATTGAAGTAGGAATTAAACGCTAAATTTGCCTTTGGGTAGGTTTAGGTAGGTTTTAAGGAACGGTAGTGATTGATAAACACTCAGGCAAAATTTACAGATTGTCATTTGTCCTAAAAGCACACTTTTAACAGCCATGTTTAAACCCAATCAGTCAAAACAAGCAAGTTCATCACAAAAACCCAACAAGCCAAATCGCTAACCAAAATTTGTAAAATAAGATACTAAGGAAACCTTATGACCCTATCCGACTATGTCCGTGCCATCATCACAGCCACCGTCTATGATGTTGCCGTTCGTACACCGCTTGAAAAAGCAGAAAAGTTATCCACTCGCTTTGGTAATAACATTCGCCTAAAACGAGAGGATTTGCAACCTGTATTTAGCTTTAAACTGCGTGGGGCGTACAACCGAATCAGTCAGCTATCAGACGAACAAAAGGTAAAGGGGATTATTTGTGCCTCTGCTGGCAATCACGCTCAAGGGGTTGCTTATTCAGCAAATCGCTTAAAACTTAACAACCTAATTGTCATGCCAAAAACCACCCCTGATATCAAGGTGCAGGCGGTCAAGGCTTTTGGAGGCAATGTCTATCTGCATGGCGATAGCTTTGATGAAGCCAACCGATTTGCTATGGATAAGGCAAATACCGATGGCATGACCTACATCGCCCCTTATGATGATGAGCTTGTGATTGCAGGTCAAGGCACGGTAGCATTAGAGCTATCGCAAGACTGGAGAGAGATGGAGTATGTCTTCGTGCCTGTCGGTGGTGGTGGGCTTGTTGCAGGCGTAGCAGCATTTTTAGGCGAGGTTGCCCCTCATGTCAAAGTCATTGCAGTAGAATCTGAAGGCTCTGCTTGCCTAAAAGTCGCCTTAGCCGATGGCGAGCGAACTCGACTGCCACAGGTTAGCTTATTTGCCGATGGTGTGGCGGTCGCCCAAATCGGTCAGATTCCTTTTGATGTCGTCAATTTGACCAAATCAAATGGTCAAGGCAAGGTTGTTGATGATGTGATAACCTGTAATAATGACGAAATTTGTGCCTCCGTCAAAGACATCTTTGAGGAAAATCGCCATATCGTTGAACCGTCTGGGGCATTAGCACTGGCAGGTCTTAAAAAATATGCCAAAGAGCATAACCTAGCAGGCAAAAACTGCGTAGCAATCATATCAGGGGCGAACATGAATTTTGATCGCTTGCGTTATATTGCCGAACGCACCGAGATTGGTGAGAACAAAGAGGCAATTTTTGCGGTGCGATTACCAGAACAGACAGGGGCATTTTTGGATTTTTGCCGTGTTCTAGAGGGGCGAAACATCACCGAGTTTAACTATCGGCTAGATGCCACCAACCCAGCAGTCGCCCAAGTCTTTGTCGGTATTGGCTTAAAAGAAGGGCAAGCTGAACGAACCACTTTAATGCGGATTTTTGATAAAGACAATTATGAAGCTTATGACCTAACCGATGATGAAGTTGCCAAAACACATATCCGCTATCTGATTGGTGGGCATGGACGACTGACCGATGAACGCCTATTTCGCATCATGTTCCCTGAACGCCCTGGGGCATTATTAAATTTCCTTGAAAAGCTAGGGCAAGATTTTAACATTACGCTATTTCACTACCGCAATCACGGTGCTGCTGAAGGTCGAGTACTGGTTGGCTTACAGGCCAGTAAAAACTCATTGCGACACATTGTAGATGCTTTGACCGAGATTGGCTATGAATGTGAGGATTTAACGAACAATATTGGCTACGGAGTGTTTTTAAAGTAGCCAACAAAAAGACGAGCTTTATTAAAACTCGTCTTTTTTTGCAAGAGACTTTTAATCATGATACTCAATAATCATCACACCCAAAAATCAGCCAACCCCCTTCAAAACCGATACAACAACAGCTTTAAGACAAATAAAAATCATCTAACACCATCATGACCGTATCAATATTTATGTGATAAATTTTTTCCAAAAATTGATTGTTTTTTGGTATTATTATCTGTTTATTCCTATTTTTCATTATTATTGATTTTATTCACTTTGATAAACCATAAGAGTCATCATGAACATTCAATCTAAGCTACACGACCTATTTACCACCGCCATGACCAGTGCAGGGGCAGACATGGGTGCCGACCCCGTCATTAAGCCATCAAGCAAAAAAGAATTTGGCGACTACCAAGCCAACGGCATGATGGGAGTTGCCAAAAAACTAGGCAAAAACCCAAGAGAACTTGCCCAAAGCGTGCTAGACAATCTACCTGCCAATGAGCTTATCGCTAAAACCGAAATTGCAGATCCAGGCTTTGTCAATATTTTTCTTGCCAATGACTTTCTTGAAAAATCTGCTCAAGTCGCCCTAAACAGCCCTACGCTTGGCATTGATACCACAGGCGGTAAAAAAATTGTCGTGGATTATTCTGCTCCCAATGTCGCCAAAGAAATGCATGTTGGACATTTGCGTTCCACCATTATTGGCGATAGCATGGTGCGTACCTTAGAATTTTTAGGCAATACCGTCATTCGTGCCAACCACATTGGCGACTGGGGTACACAGTTTGGCATGCTGATTGCCTACCTTGAGCTTGTACAAACTGGCGACACTGACGAGATGGCATTGTCCGATATTGAAGAATTTTATCGCTCCGCCAAAGCTAAGTTTGATAGCGATGAAGACTTCGCCACTACCGCTCGCCAAAATGTCGTCAAGCTCCAAAGCGGTGATGAAAACAGCCTAAAACTCTGGCAGCAACTGGTAGATGTTACCATGAATCAGTGTCAAGCCACCTATGACAGACTCAATGTTACTTTAACCAAAAAAGACATTATGGGCGAGAGTCTATACAACCCAATACTACAAGGCGTGGTTGATAGCCTAATTGAAAAAGGCATTGCCACCAAAGATGATGGGGCGACAGTCGTCTATATGGACGAATACAAAAATAAAGAAGGCAATCCTTTGGGGGTGATTGTCCAAAAAAATGATGGCGGTTTCTTATATACCACCACCGACATCGCTGCCGCTCATTATCGTTACAAGACACTAGGAGCTGATGAAGTCATCATCTTTACTGATGCACGCCAAGCCCAACACATGAAGCAGGCGTGGGCAATCGCTAGACTTGGCGGATTTGTTCCTGATGATTTTAAGATGAATCATTTTACCTTTGGTATGATGCTAGGTAAAGATGGCAAACCCTTTAAGACTCGCACAGGTGGCACAGTAAAACTTGCCGACCTACTTGATGAAGCCATTGAGCGAGCCACAACATTGATGAGTGAACGCCAAACCAAACTGAGCGAAAGCGAAAAACAGGCTCTTATTAAGGCGGTTGCAATCGGTGCGGTCAAATACGCTGACCTATCCAAAAACCGCAACACTGACTATGTGTTTGATTGGGATAATATGCTATCATTTGAAGGCAATACCGCCCCTTATATGCAGTATGCCTACACTCGTGTACGGTCGATTTTTTCTAAAGCAGAACTCAATCCTGATGAGTTGACAGGCGATATTTTAGTTAATGACGAACACGAACGGACGCTTACCCTTAAGCTACTGCAATTTGAAGATGCGTTACGCACGCTTGCTAAAGACGGCACACCTAATGTTCTAGCACTTTATCTGTATGAACTGGCAGGGATTTTCTCATCATTTTATGAGCATTGTCCGATTTTATCTGCCGATGAACCCATCAAAACCAGCCGTCTTTTGCTTGCTAAACTCACCGCTGACACCCTAAAATTAGGATTGGATTTATTGGGCATTAAGACCGTTGAGAAAATGTAAACTCATCAATTACCATTAAGAAACCCTTAATGGTAATTTTTTAAAATAAGAGTAAATCATGTTTGACAAACTAAATAGCACTCAAGCAGACTGTCTAGATATCTCCTCCCTGCCCCACTGGTCATTTGGTAACAGTCCACAAATGGCAGATGAGTTATGCCAACTGGTAATAAGCGGTACAAAAACCGCCACTTGCACCGCCTTACAATGGCATTTAGACGATCCTGTTTGTCCTGTTGGCAGTCTACAGGTTATTACAGATGGAGATGGACTCCCACGCTGTGTTATTCAAAACACCGCCCAATTCATCATTCGCTTTTGTGATGTGGATGAAAAATTGGCACAAAAAGAGGGTGAAGGTGATTTGTCGTTAGCCTACTGGCAAGATACTCATCAGCAATTTTTTGAACAGTTTGAGGTGTTTGATGATAAAATGTGGCTACTGTTTGAAATATTTAAAGTCATCAAAATCCTATGACCATATCGCAAGTCAATCAAAGATAATAACCCATGACAAAAACACCAAACCCAAACACCGACCAAAACACCCCACACAAAGTCCGTGCCGATAAATGGCTGTGGGCGGCTCGGTTTTTTAAGACCCGCACTCTTGCCAAAGAAGCCATCGAATCTGGCAAAGTACACATGAATGGACAAAAAATTAAAGTAAGCCGTGAACTCCAAGTGGGCGATACCTTAGCCATCAGGCAAGGACATGCCACTCGGTTAGAAGAAAAAATTGTAGTCATTAAGGCATTATCAGAAAATCGTGGTAATGCCACCATGGCCGCCACGCTGTACGAAGAGACACAAGAAAGCATAGCAACAAGAGAGTTTTTTGCCGAGCAAAGAAAACTACAAAACCTTGCTCGCCCCGACACCAAGCCTGACAAGAAACAACGCAAAGATTTAGCACGCTTTAAGAGTGGTTGGTAAGCCATAAAATTAGCATGCGTGTATCCTACTAGCATACTTTTACCTAGCCATATAATTCCAAAAATTAGGTTAGCGTAAAAGATGGATGATTGACACAGCCAATCACTCAAGATTATCTTTTACTTTATAAACATAAAAATATTTAGGCAATTTAGCGGTTCATATCACTCAATACCGACAATAGCACCTGTATGATTGGGTTTTTTGTGTTAAAATGAACATTTAATGGTTTTGTGCCACTTTTATTATCCACTACTTAATTTAGATACTGCTTTGCAGGTTTTTTGAGCAAAAATATCTATGTATCCAACATCTATTTTATTTGTCTGTCTTGGTAATATCTGTCGCAGTCCTACTGCTGAAGCCGTCATGGCTAAGCACGCCAAAAAACAAGGGCTTGATATACGCTTTGATTCAGCAGGCGTTGCCAGTTATCATATCGGCAGCCCGCCTGATGAACGAGCCATCACTACGGGCAACCAACAAGGTTATGACCTATCCACTCTAAGAGCCAGACAGGTTCAGCAACATGATTTTTACGATTTTGATATAATTTTTGCGATGGATCATAACAATCTAAAAGACCTGCAAAAAATCATGCCATCCGATGCGACCGCACAAGTAACCATGTTTGATGATGTAGCAGTTGCCGACCCTTACTATGGCGACATGAGTGATTTTAAAAGTATGTTCAAGCATATTGAACAAGTCAGCCATCGTTGGTTAGACCGCTGGCAACAAGAGGTAAATCATGACCGAAACAACGCATGATAAAATCATCAAGCAGTACAATCTCACCAAAAATAACACCATGGCATTATCCTGTATCGCCAGTCATGCGATGATTTTAGATGATGCCAACACATTAAAAGATGACATTACCCATGCCATCAACTTCGCCAAACAACAAGACCTAGCCATTTTTGTGCTGTCTGGGGGT
Source organism: Moraxella haemolytica (assembly GCF_030177935.1). Classification (NCBI taxonomy): domain Bacteria; kingdom Pseudomonadati; phylum Pseudomonadota; class Gammaproteobacteria; order Moraxellales; family Moraxellaceae; genus Moraxella; species Moraxella haemolytica. The sequence goes on along the minus strand of NZ_CP089974.1, from coordinate 638,122 downwards.
AGTAATGTGCTACTACCAAGCCGGTTGGACTGTCTAGTCTTACTACCTAGATACCAAGGCATTGAGGTGATTGCGTATGATGACGATGGCGTCAATATCAAGGTGGCAGGCGGGGAAAATTGGCATCACTTTATTCAGCACTGCTTACATCAAGGTTGGTATGGACTTGAAAACTTGGCACTCATACCAGGTCTTGTGGGGGCGTGCCCTGTGCAAAATATTGGAGCATATGGCGTACAGGTTTCTGATTTTATTATCAACGTTATCGCTTTTGATTTAACGACAGGTGAGCAACTTGAATTTGACAACACTGCTTGTCAGTTTGAGTATCGGCACAGTGTTTTTAAGGACAGCCCCAATCGCTACCTGATTAGTCATGTTGTGTTCAAACTGCATACAAGTAACGATAAAGTACTCACCAACTATGGCGACCTAGCTGTCATATCGCATAAGTTTGCCAAAGCTCAGTACAAAGACACCCCAAGCCCCAAAAATGTCTTTGATGCTGTTGTGCAGATTCGTTCTGATAAATTACCCGACCCCAACATATTAGCAAACTGCGGTTCTTTTTTTCAAAATCCCATCATCGCCATGAGTGATTTTAAGACATTGCAAGCACAGTATCCCACCCTGCCAAGCTACCCCATTGATGATGGCAACATAAAAATCCCTGCAGGTTGGCTCATTGACCAAGCAGGACTTAAAGGCAAGGGGATTTTTCCAATACTCACTCACGAAAAACAAGCACTAGTACTAACCAATCATACTCCGTACACTGCCAGTCAAGATGATATCAAGGCGACACAATCTTTGATCATTGACACCATTTTACAAAAATTTGGCATTCAACTTGTGCGTGAACCTGTATGGATAACCGCCGACGGTCAAAGCTCTCCATGACAGTACGGCAAAAAACACTAAAAATCATTTGGCGAACATTCATTATTGTGGCACTGGTGGTTATCTTTGCTATTATCTCACCATTTACGCCAATTTTTGCCAATCTAAGCGTGCTTTTTCTTAATGCTTTTAGTACCATTACGCTGTCTGACGACCACCAAGCATCATCGGCTTTGGTAGTGCTTGGTGGTGGTCTCACCAAAAAAAATAATCACATCATCTTAAACCATTATAGCCAAAGCCGTGCTGATGCTACCGCCACCACTTATCAGCAAACCCACTTACCCATCATTACAAGTGGTGTTGAGTCACCATGGCTACAAGATTATCTTAAGCTATCACTCTCTAGTGCCAAACCAAGACCCATCATCATCAGTGACAATGCCAGCATGAACACCTGTGAAAATGCCGTCTTTACTGCCAAACTACTCTCTTATCACGAACTTCCTGCTCATGTACATCTCATCACCGACCGCTACCACATGGCTCGGGCTCGCCGCCAGTTTGCCCGCATGAATATTTCAACCACCCCTGCTGTTGCACCGCTTGCTGTGCCACTTAGCTGGACAAATATTGATAACAATCTAATACATTCTCGCCGTGCCATCTATGAAATCGCCGCCTTAACCCGTGATATTTTTCGCCCACAGCCAAACTGCCGAAGTTTTAATCAAATCACCCTAGAAGAAATCAGCACCCCTAGACGCAAGGCAAAAATCTTCTCTTAGTACTCTCTACATGGGCATTTTAATTATTTGATTAATTACTCAGATACAAAGTCTTTTACCCAAGATAGGCCCATCTTCAAACACTAAATAAAAAAATAAGCAATCATAAGACTGCTTATTTTTAAAACCCGTTCTAGATACCTAGCTTAGGCATTATCCTTTGCTTCTGCTTGGGCTTGTAGGTAGGCTTGGTCAAAGTTAACTGGGGCAAGGAGCAACTGTGGGAAACTGCCACGAGACACCAAATCGCTAATCGCTTCACGAGCATATGGGAATAGGATATTTGGGCAGTATGCTTGTTGCAAGTGTTCCAAATCCCCTTCTGGAATATTTTTTAATAAGAAAATGCCTGCTTGTTGCACTTCGGCGATATACGCTGTTGAACCGCCATTTTTTACAGTAACATTAACAGTAAGTACGACTTCTTTATGGTCTTCATCTAAGTCTATCGATGCAGTAGCAAGACTGATATCAAGCTCTGGTTGCCACTCTTTGGTAAATACTTCAGCTGTTGGCACTTCAAAAGATAGGTCTTTAATATAGATACGCTCAAGACCAAGTTGTGGTTGGGTTTGTTCTGTCATGATATTTTCCTTTTACAGAATTACAAAATATAGATGATAAGTGGGTTACTAAAAGACTAAAAAGTCATCAACTCGCCATCGAGATATTATTACTCTGCCAACATGGCATCAAGCTCGCCACTTTGGTTTAGCTTGTTTAGTTGATCAAAGCCACCGATGAATGTCTCACCAATAAAAATCTGTGGCACAGTGCGATAACGATTGGTCTTTACAGCCAGTGCTTCTTTCTCATCAGCGGTCATGTCATAGACACTAATAGCGTTATATAACACCCCTTTGTTTGCCAATAATTGTACAGCGGCACGACAATAAGGGCATTCTTCTTTAATGTATAGGGTTACTTGGGTCATAATACCAACCTTGTATTGATAAAAAATTCAATCTATTTAGGCAATCCCGCCTCAATAGATAAAAGTTATATTGGGATGGTCGTTGATTTTTCAAGCAACTATTGATTGAATCACCCATTAACTCTCTTATTTTTTGGTTTTATTCGCCATTGATAAAGGCAACCCTGCCGCCTGATAACCCTGAATACCGCCTGCTAGACGCATGAAGTTTGGTTTCCCTACTAAGCTGACCGCAGCCCCTGATTGCATACCCAAATCACAGACGATGACCACAGGCTCATTGATGGCTTTTAGTTCATCAAGGTGATTTTTTAGCTCAGTAAAAGGAATGTTGCGACTGCCTGCGATGTGCGATACCGCAAACTTATTGGCAGGGCGAATATCAATGATGTGTGCGTTTTGGTTATTAACCAGTAGCCCAAGCTCATTAGGAGAGACCTTCTTGCCATTACGCTTGCCTTCCACCATAAAAAATGCCACAATCAGTACCGCCAAAATACCGAATAATACTGGGTGATTACCCATAAAAGTCAGCCAACGCTCCACAGTTACTCCAAATTTAATGAATCAAAAGTCTTATTATACCGATAACCACATTAAATTGCACTTACTTTTAAGTGCTTTATGTCTATATGGCTTTTAGCACAGCCAGTGCCATGCTTAGTTCAGCACCCCACTTTTTATTATCAAGTTATTTGAATTGATTTCTGGCAGATGACGCATTCATTTTTGCTTCTTTTACCAATTCATTAAAACTCTCAACACGGCGTTCAAGTATCTCGCCTGCCAATACCGCCTGCCAAAACGCACAACCTTTGGCATTTTGAGCATGATTACAATCTCGAAATTGGCACTGACCTCGCCGTTCATAAAGCTCATCAAACCCCACCATGATGTCATTGTCCGATAAATGCCAAATACCGTATTCACGAATGCCGGGTGTGTCAATGATACCGCCCTTTGATAGCTCGCTATCATCAAAAGCCAGTAAACGACTGGTGGTAGTGGTGTGCTGTCCTAACCGAGAACCCACAGAGATGATGTTGGTGGACTGATTGGCGTTGGGCAATAACTGATTGATGAGACTGGATTTTCCCACACCTGACTGACCTGCAAAAATGGTTAATTTACCTTGTAGGTAAGCATTTAACTCACTTAATCCACCCAAAGTAACACTTGAAGTCTTAATAATCTCAAAACCGTATTTACTGCCAAGTAGTTGATATTCTTCATAAATCTTCTCAACATCAGCAAAATCCGCCAACAAATCCGCCTTATTGAGCACCAATAAAGGTTGCACACCACTTAATCTGGCAATCAATAAATAACGGTCTATCAGATTGGTTGCAGGCTTGGGTAGCGGCGAAAAAACGATTGCCAAGGTATCTACATTAGCAGCAATGGGCTTAACCTTGTTATAGCGGTCAGGTCTAGCAATCAGCGTGCGTCTATTAGACAGCACCTCAATCCGCCCTAAGTTTGCCGTTGTATCAATGCTAAATTTTACACCATCGCCTGATGCCATCATTGGTAAGTTGGTGCGAGCATGACATCGCCAGATATCACCAACAGCAAGGCTTACACCCTCTTCAATAATCTGGGGTAATTCGGTAATCTGTACATCAAGCTGCCTTCCAAAATGTGAAACAATCACTCCGCCAACAAGCGTGCCATCATCGATGATTTTATCTTGGTTTTTTTGGATTTGGCGGGTTTGGTTTTTGGTTAGTTTACGGCGACGGATTAAAGACATGGGCAATGATCAATAAGGACGGATGAGAGTTTTTATTCTATCGTAAATTTGGCTTTTGGACAAATATTTTACAGTTTTTAGGTTCTGACGATGGAATAATAAAAAAACCACCCTTTTGTTTTGGGTGGTTTAATAATGGCGGAAGCTGAGAGATTCGAACTCTCGGTGGGCTACAAACCCACGCCGGTTTTCAAGACCGGTGCATTCAACCGCTCTGCCAAGCTTCCTAAAGCGGTAAATCCATCAAAGATGGAATAAGAATAATGGCGGAAGCTGAGAGATTCGAACTCTCGGTGGGCTACAAACCCACGCCGGTTTTCAAGACCGGTGCATTCAACCGCTCTGCCAAGCTTCCGTAGGCGTGTATTATAACGATTTTTTGTTAGATTGCAAGTATTTTTTTGGTTTTTAGAAAAATTTTTCTAATCAGATGGTTAGGATTTTAGCCCCATGGCATAACTTGCCACTAATGGTTTGACACCTGGAATCTTGTCAAAAGCAATCAGCCCAATATTACGAGCGAATTTCATCACAGGATTGCTATTACTAAAGCCATGCACCACCGTATCACAAAAATGAATCACTCGTTTTTGGTCGGTTTGCCGTGCTTTTTCATACGCTCTTAGATTGGCATAATTACCCAAATCATAATTTGGATTGAGCTTTTTTTGATGAGCAAGCATACCAGCTAAGGCGTAAGCATCTCTTAAACACAGGTTAAATCCCTGACCTGCCACAGGATGCAAAGTGTGAGCAGCATTGCCCATAACCACACAACGACCCACCACTTGGCGATGAGCCAGCACCTTCATAAGCGGATAAGCACCACGACGACCCACCGCCACAAACCGCCCAGCATCCTCACCAAACACCTGTTGTAATGTTGTCTTAAAATACTCATCATCTTGCAGATAACGAATCTCCTCACCTGTCTTGCAAATGAACACCACCGAGCGGCGATACCCCTGAGTTGTGCCATCACTGCCATCACCACGACCGTCCGTCAAAGGCAATAACGCCAAAGGCCCAACAGGTGAGAACTTCTCAATGCCAATATGCTGATGTGGCTTATCCGTCTGCACCACACCCACAATGCCCACCTGCCGATAATCGTGCGTATCCACATCAATATTCAGCAGGCGACGAGACACCGAATCCCTGCCATCACAAGCTACTACAAGTGGTGCATCAAAACACAAATTCTTCCCATCTTTGCTAAATTCAACTGCCGCCACCTGTTCATCTTGACGAATATCCACCACACTTGCCCCATCAATCAATGTGATGAATGCATTGTCCTGCACCGCCAGTAGTAGCTGCCGCCCCATCCAAGCATTTTCCATGACTTGACCAAAGCTCTCCACACCTTCTGCTTGCTTATCTAATCTGGCTTGCCCAAAACTACCCAACTCACTAATCTCCACGCCATCAATACGACAAGCATGGCTTTGCATCTGTTGCCACAGTCCAATCTCAGTATAAATTTGCACCGTACGCCGTGAAAGTGCCGTATTGCGACTGTCTAGATATTGAGTACGACCCACATCGTCATCAGGGCTGATGACTGGATAAGTCGCCTGCTCAATCAGCGTACTATAAATGCCATGATGTGCCAACAACAATGCAAAAGACAGCCCCATCTGACCGCCACCAATGATGATGACATGGTTGTCGGCTGGTAACTGTGCTACAGTGTTTGGTTCGCTCGTGGTCTGGGTATGGTGGATGGCTATATTCATCATGGTCCTACAATAGCAACGCTTTTGGGTGGTATCAAAGTAAACAAGCTAACATTGGTCAAACTCATCACATGGGTAAAGCACAAATTAAAAATAAACCAACAGTTAACTTAGCTAAAATTGTACCACAAATCCCCCTAGTATACGGTGTTTTTTATCCATCATCATGTTGAAAATTTCTGCCTTTGACATCGGACAAATAAGGAATAATCATGCTACAATAAACTCCCTGCTTCTTATTTCACCACCGCCATGACCACCAATAATACACCTACCCTAACTGCAAAATTTACCATCGCCATGATTGGTTTTTTTGCCTTTTTACAAGTGTATTCGGTGCAAGCGATTTTGCCGACCTTGATGGCAGATTTTCATGCTTCAGAAGTTGCCATTGGTGTGGCGGTAGGTGCAACCGTACTTGCCATCGCCCTTATCTCGCCTTTTATGGGAATGCTATCAGATGCCTTCGGTCGCAAGGTGTTTATTGTCGGTTCATTACTGCTACTTGCCATACCCACAGGCATGATTGGTGCAAGTGGGTCGGTCAATGAACTGTCAATTTGGCGGTTCTTACAAGGATTGACGATACCTGGGATTACAGTTGTATTGATTGCCTATATAGGGGAAGAGTACAACAACCATGTCACTCAGATGATGAGTTTGTATGTAACAGGTACGGTGCTTGGGGGATTTAGTGGGCGTTTTATTGCAGGGCATTTACACGAGCTGATCGGCTGGCGATACGGTTATGGTGTGATGGCAATCTGCACACTCATTGGGGCGATATGGGTGCTTAAAACACTACCAAAATCACATCATTTTGTTAAAAGTGGTAATTTTACCAACTCCCTGTCATTGCTATTTTCCCACACCAAAAACCGCCACTTGATGAGTGCTTGTCTCTTGGGTGGTTGCGTACTATTCTCCCTTGTGGGGTGTTTTACTTTTATTGGTCTGCACTTATCGGACGCACCTTATCAGCTCAGCACCTCACATCTTGCCAATCTCTTCGCTCTATATCTTATTGGCATGATTATCACACCCATGTCAAGCAGACTGATTGCACGCTTTGGCATGATTTGGGTCATCATAGGGGCGGTGCTCTGCTCCATTATTGGCATGATTATCACACTAAGCACGCCATTGCTTGCAATCATCATAGGACTTACCATCATGTCGTCAGGGGTATTCATCACCCAGTCTGCCACCATCAGCTATATCGGTAGCCAAGTTACCAAAGGGCGTTCACTCGCCTCTGGACTATACTATATGGGCTACTATGGTGGCGGTGGCATTGGTGCGTGGGCGTGTGGCATTGCCTACGCACATGGGCAATGGTGGCTTACAGTTATGCTCATCATTGCCGTGCAAATACTTGCTTTATCAGTGGCTTTAGCACTCATGAAAAAATAAAATCAAAAACCAGTCTTATGACCAATCATTCAGTTAATCATCCATCATAACCACAGCAAAACCCTAAATTCAATCAACCAACCATTTCCAAAACAATCTTCAACCATGAAGTCAAAAGCCTAAACGCTCGTGAAATCAAGCAAGTCTTAACCAATGCTGATAAAGAACTACAAGGCTTGTTTAAAGCGTACATGGATGGTTTAAAAAGCAACTGGCGTGGATTGTTTGGTCATCGCTATCAAGTACATCATCAAACTTACACAGCCTTTAAAAAGCGTTTAAACACACCAAAATCATTAACAGCTTATGCTGATAAAGCATTTAATAAGCCTTTAAATTTAACTGCCAATGTGGGGATAACTTTAGAAGAATTAACCAAATCATTTGGCGAAAATGAAAGCGAGCGGATTATCCGTGCCATACGCCTAGCCCATAGCGAAAGCCTAGATAATGCCAAATTAATTCAGATGATAAGGGGCAGTCGTGCCAATCGCTATCAAGACGGTATTTTGAATATCAGCACAAGACACGCCAAAACCCTTGCCCATACAGGCACGGCGATAATGGCAAGTGAGGCAAAGCAAGCCTTTATCAACGATAACAAAGACATCATCAAAGGCATTAAGGTCATCGCAACCTTAGACAGACGCACCAGCCCCATTTGTCGCCATTTGGACGGTGTGGTAATGACCTTAGATAAAGCCACTTATCCGCCTTATCACTTTAATTGTAGAAGTAGCTTTGAAATCATCTATGACGGCTATATCGCTCCAAAACAGCGTGCAAGCGAGCATGGCGTGGTAGAAAATCAGACCTATTATGAATGGCTAAAAAACCAACCAGCCCATTATCAAGACGAGGTATTAGGCAAGACACGGGGTAAGCTGTTTCGTGATGGTGGTATGAGTATAGAAAAGTTTAAATCCTTGCAACTGGATAAAAACTTTACGCCTTTGACTTTGGAGCAGATGAGAGAGCTTGAGCCTGTGATGTTTGAAAAGGCGTTTGGTGCTGTGTTAAAATTAGACAATACAAAAGATAGAGTATTGTCTATGACACGCACCGATTGGGGGGATTTACCCAATACCATTATTGATAGAAAACTTGGCGATGCGACCAGTCATTTGCTTTATGAACAAGCCAAAGCTGGCGATGTGGTTAGTGCTTATAGGCTAGCACAAGATTTGGTCAGTGATGAGGCAGTTCAAAAATTAAAAGACCTAATTGGCAACAAAGTAGTTGTTTTTGCCCCTGTTCACGCCGAAGAAAGTACAGGACGAAATATGATACCTGTGGCTGTAGCAACGGTTTTGGCAAAGAAGATTGGTGGACAAGTGGATTTAAATGTTGTGCAAGCGGTCAAAGTCTCTCGCACAGGGGGCGATGGTTGGCACAGATTGGCGAATCCACCATTTTTTGACGGTAGCATACCAAAGGGTAATTATGTTATAATGGTCGATGATACTCAAACACAAGGTGGCACACTTGCTTCATTTAAGGGACATATTGAACAAAGCGGTGCAACCGTGATTGGTGTATATGCCTTAACTGGAAAACAATATTCAGCACAACTACGGCTTGGTAGTGATACTTTAACCACTTTGAGAGAAAAATATGGCACACTTGAACCATTCTGGCAACAAACATTCGGCTACGACTTCTCAAAACTCACCGAGTGGGAAGCTAAATTCATCATCAATTCAGGTAAAAGCATTGACGAAGTCCGAGATAGAATCCTTGCGTCAAAGCAAAATTAACGCCTACAAGCAAATGATGGCGATGTAGTTCGCACTTTAACCTTTAATCTCAAAAACCCTTGCAATTTGCAAGGGTTTTTTATTGTCCGCAATTTGTAATTGCATAACATAGGTAGTAACCCATGACAGACGAAAACAATCAAGAAACCCAAATCACAGCCGAGCAGTTTCAAGCGGCACAAGCAGAAATAGAACGCCTACGCAAACACAACGAAACACTGCTGGCTGAAAAGAAGACCAAGATTAATCTGGCAAACCAAACCCTTAGGCTTAATAATTTTACAACTTTCAAAAAACCCAATCAATTTAGACTCAACTAAAACCACCAAGACCCTTCCTTTAAGCCCACTCAAATATAAAAAAATATTCATTGGTAATTTTATTAAAAATATCTTATAATTTTCCACCAAATGCCTTGTGATTTTATTTGTATTGTGTACATTGATATTTGCACAATAAACACAAACGCAGTCCACCTTGTGCGTTCGGTCATCAGACCATTTTGTCAAGCCTAGAAAAGCCACCAAAATTCGCATAATTTTTTATCTATTTTTATAAGTGATTATCTATGAACTACCAAGTATTTACCTCAGAATCCGTCTCTGAAGGTCATCCAGATAAGATGGCAGACCAAATCTCAGACGCTCTACTTGATGCCATTTTAACCCAAGATAAAGACGCTCGTGTCGCTTGCGAAACCCTTACTAAGACAGGGGCAATTGTTTTAGCAGGCGAGATCAGCACGCATGCTGATATTGATGTTGAAGGTATTGTGCGTGCTACCGTCAATAAAATCGGCTATAATCATTCTGATTTGGGCTTTGATGGCAATAGCTGTGCGGTTATTAACATGATTGGCAAACAGTCGCCAGAAATCGCCCAAGGCGTGGATAGAAGTCGTCCAGAAGACCAAGGGGCAGGCGATCAAGGCTTAATGTTTGGCTACGCCACAAATGAGACTGATGTACTGATGCCTGCACCCATTCAACTAAGCCATCGCTTGATGGAGCGTCAAGCCCAACTTCGTAAAGATGGTACACTAAGTTGGCTTCGCCCAGATGCCAAAGCACAAGTTACCTTGCGTTATGACGCCCATCACAAACCTATTGCTGTAGATGCTCTGGTTTTGTCCACTCAGCACAATCCAGACATCAGCCACACTGCCCTAAAAGAGGCTGTGATGGAAGAAATCATTAAACCTATTATTCCAAGCGAACTACTGCATAAAGACACACTGTACCACATCAACCCAACAGGCAAATTTGTCATCGGTGGTCCTGTGGGTGATGCCGGCCTGACAGGTCGCAAGATTATCGTGGACACTTATGGTGGCATGGCACGCCATGGCGGTGGTGCATTCTCTGGTAAAGATCCAAGCAAGGTAGATAGAAGTGCTGCTTATGCAGGTCGCTATGTCGCCAAAAATATCGTGGCTGCAGGTCTGGCTGACCGCTGCGAGGTGCAGGTATCTTATGCCATTGGTGTGGCAGAACCAACTTCTATCTCGGTCAATACCTTTAATACTGGCAAAATCAGCGACCAAGAAATAGAACGCTTGATTCGTGTACATTTTGACCTACGCCCTTATGGCATCACACGCATGCTAGACTTATTGCAACCAATGTACGAAATTACCGCCAGTTATGGGCATTTTGGGCGTACAGGCTCAGATAATGCCTTTACTTGGGAAAAAACCGATCGTGCTGAAGCTCTACGAGCAGATGCAGGTCTATAGTTAGATACAGATAATATTGCCAAAGTTATCATGTTTTAGCTCAGTATTAGCTAATCTTGTAATTTTGGCAATCATCGTAATATATCACAAGCGTAATGCATTACTTTTGCACTCCATCATCTTTTGGTTGTTACCTTCTTGATATGACATGATTTTAATCTTATCAGTCTTGATACCAAACAAACCAACAAGCGTTTTAAATCAATAAGCCCAACAGGAAAATCTCATGAGCGAACAAACCAATAAGCCCAACCTAAGTCCTGAAGAGTTTCAAGCTCAAGTCAATGCTTTTTATGAGCGTGCCGATGCGTTTATCAACCTTGCCAACAGTCAGCTATCTCCACAATCACACGCAGGTCAAGTTGGCTCATCTTTACTATATGCGTCAGCTCGTTATAGTGCATCTGTCGCTTCCATTGGCTTTACTAAAGCAAGTGATTTTGAAAAAGAAAAAGATGACATCATCAAATTTTACACCGCCCAATACCAACAAATGCTGTCTGACAACCTAGACGACTACATCAAGAACTTTGAAAAATACACCAATATTAAAAAATAATTCTTAAAATCTTTGTTAAAACACACTAAATGTTAAAAGCATTTAAGAACCTGTTTGCAAAAAACCGCCCATCATCAAAAAAGGCGGTTTTTTATTCGGTGGCTAAAGCGGAAATGGATTGCACCACACAATTTCACTCATCAATCCAGCAATTTAAAAAAATACGCCTTGTAATGACGAAGCTCACGAATAGAATCACGAATATCATCTAATGCCAAATGAGCCCCACCCTTTTGATATCCGCTTGCCACATCAGGACGCCAACGATAGCATAGCTCTTTGATGCTTGATACATCTAGATTGCGATAATGAAAATACCGTTCAAGTCGTGGCATTTGGCGTGCCAAAAAGCGTCTGTCTTGGCAAATTGAGTTGCCGCACATTGGAGATACACCCTCATCGCACCACTTGGCGAGAAACTCCAGTGTCGCATTTTCCGCATCCATTAGCGTCATTGTGCTACGACGCACTCTGTCAATCAAACCTGATTGACCGTGTTGCTTTTTATTCCAGTCATCCATGCCGTTTAGCACAATATCTGACACCTTAATAGCAATCACAGGACCTTCTGCCAAAATATTAAGTTGATCATCAGTAACAATGGTGGCAATCTCAATAATCTCATCATTTTGAGTATCCAACCCCGTCATCTCAAGGTCAATCCAGATCAAGGCTTTTTTAGTGGGTTTTTTACTAGGTTTTGGATGGTTAATCTGAATTTTATCACTCATCGTTGTATCACTTCTATATTTTGATGGTTGTTGATCAATATTGGCATTTTATCACACCTTGATCATGCTTGCAGAACTCTTTTATGATATCAAGTAGTTATTTTTAAAGTATTTTTTCAAACCATAAAGACTGCAATTTATTTGTCTTTATGTGTCATGGTATGCTAGAATTGGATAATTTACTTCTTTGTTTTTTATATTGATATAAAGCTCATATACAAAAAACAATGATTAACAAGGATACCGACCATCTCTGCGTTTAGTTTTTTTGTTATAATATTCTTTAGATAACATCCGTCATTGATGGCTGTTCTTAACTTTTAGATTGTCGTTATGCCCAAGAAAAAATTACAAAAATGGCTACCCACGCCAGAAAAGTTGAGTGAAAGTAGAATCATGGGGTGGTTTGCTCCATTCATCGCCGACCCTCGCCCATGGCACATGAACCGTGGTGCATTGACACGAGCGGTATACATTGGTGTACTGTGTGCATTTTTTCCCTTGCCAGGTCAGATGCCCCTTGCTATCATCGGAGCACTGTTACTGCGAGCCAACATACCAATGGCAATTGCCCTAACTTGGATTACCAATCCTTTAACCACCATTCCTGTATTTTGGGCATCTTATTATGTAGGGGCGTTCTTATTGGGTGAACCGATGATTGGTATTCGCACTATTGGGATTGTCATCTCAGACTTTAGTCTTTGGGTAACAGGAAATGGTGTCAACCCTTTTGCTAATCACCTATTTTCACTCAAAGCATTCACATTGGGTTTGGTTGTATGTGGCATCATCACCAGTGCCGTTCTAGGGCTGTTATTTCGAGTATTATGGCAGTACTACATCGTTAATAGTTGGCAAAAACGCTTAGGCTACAACACCAAAGCCCCCAGATTTCGCACCCAAAAAGGTCATAAACTCAGAGATGCCAAATCTCAAACAGATAACAACCCTGAAGATTTTTCTATTTAAGCACCACCGAATAAAACAAAAACGCCTCTTTAAAGGCGTTTTTGTTAAGCGTTCAGCTACTTCATCAAACCCACTGACCACCACGCATCTCAAGCTGTCTATCCGCCCTAGCTGCCAGATTTCTATCATGTGTTACCATAAGTAATGCCGTACCAAAATCATGTTGCAACTCTGACAACAACTCAAAAACAGCATTGGCATTGTAATCATCTAGATTGCCGGTCGGTTCATCTGCCAAAATGAGTGCAGGATTGGTAATCAATGCTCTAGCTATGGCTACTCGCTGACGCTCACCACCCGAAAGCTCGCTTGGTCTATGGTGCATGCGATGTGAAAGTCCCACACGCTCAAGCAGACGATTAGCCCTCTTGTGTACCTCACCGATGGGAACATTAGCACGCATCAGCATGGGCATGGCGACATTTTCGGTAGCAGTAAATTCTGCCAACAGATGATGAAATTGATAAATAAATCCCAAATGCTGATTACGCAAATCACCACGCTCTGTTTCGTTGAGCTGATTTAGACATTTGCCTTGCAACCATACCTCTCCTGCCGTTGGAGTATCTAGACCACCCAACAGGTGTAGCAGCGTGCTTTTTCCTGAACCACTGCTACCAACAATAGAGACTCGTTCACCTTTGCAAATGGTTAAATCCAACCCAGTCAATACAGTGGTTTGAATCCGTCCTTCATCATAAGTTTTTGTGATATTTTTTGCCTGCAAAATAATGCTCATGCCATCTCCTTATTCATAACGCAATGTTTGTGCCGGCTGAATGCGAGATGCACGCAGTGCAGGATAAATGGTCATAACAAAACTTAATAGAAACGATGCCAAAACGATGACTACAATATCAAGTACCTGAACCTCTGATGGTAAAAAATCCACAGGATACGCACCTGCCGGCATTAAAGTTACACCAAATAAACCGCTTAAAAAGTTAACAATGTCATTAACACTCAAGGCAAGCACCACACCCAAAATCGTACCCACAACCGTACCAATCACGCCAATAATCATGCCTTGCACCAAAAATACCTGCATGATTAGCTTAGATGATGCCCCAAAAGTCTTTAAGATGGCAATGTCTGATTTTTTATCAGTAACCAACATCACAAGGCTTGAAACGATATTAAACGCCGCAACAATCACCACCAAAAACAGCAGTAATCCGATGATAGACTTTTCCATTTTAACTGCATTAAATAGATTGCCATGAGTGCTTGTCCAATCATCAGGATACAGATTATCATCGAGTTTGGCCGCTTCATTAGCAGCAACAGGTGCCTTAAAGACATCGTGCATCAGCAAGCGTATCCCCTGTGCCCCTTCAGGCAGCCTTAGCATCACACCAGCATCACGCATCGCCACAAAGCCTAGCACACCATCTACATCTTTACCAATATTAAAAGTCCCAACAAGCGTAAACTGCTTAAATCTAGGTATCAACCCTATCAGCGATGATGACGCTTCAGGAAGCACAAGCGTTACTTTATCACCCACATCAAGACCCAATCCATCTGCTGTACTCTTGCCCAATACGATACCAAACTCACCTGCTTTTAGATCATCAAAACTACCTTTGGTCATATGATTATCTACGATAGAAACTTGCTTTTCATATTCTGGCTCAATGCCTGATATCATCACAGGAGCGACCTGCCCATTGGCTGCTACCATGCCCTGCAGGTGGATAAAGGGGGCGGTTGCCTTGATATTTTGCCCTCGATCTTGCTTGATGATTTTGTCGGATAAATCTTGCCAATCCGGAATGATTCCATAGGAAATCACCGACGCCTGCGGAATCATACCCAAGATACGAGTTTTCATCTCACGGTCAAAGCCATTCATCACCGACAATACCGTAATAAGTACTGCCACGCCCAATGCTAAGCCGATCATAGAGATGAGCGAAATAAAAGAGATAAACCCTTTTTTGTGCTCAGCTTTTGTATATCTTAGCCCAATAAATAACGCTAATGGACGAAACATAATCAACTTTCTCTTAATGAATAATCGCCATAGTTTACACCATTTAGCACAAATTAACATCACAAATTCACAGCGAGTCGCTAACAATGATGATTTTGATACATATTTTGATGGTTTTATATAAAATGACACATCAGATGAGTTTTAGATAAGTTTTTGTCTTGATTTTTTAGATAAACTCCCTATCTAAATGGTAAATTTTAAAAATATCTTTTGAGAATATTGTATGAACCAAATGCGTTATACTTACAAACATGAAATGCCACCCGCTAAAGTGGATTTGCCTTGCGATCAAAACGCAGGGCATGGCGACCACTGGGCAATCTTGACCGATGACATCAATCAAGATGTTCCCAACTGGCTACAGTCAATGCTTGAGACAGCCCACCTATCTAGTGGATTGGCCCAAAGTCATGCATCAGATAACAAGATACTGATTGCCAATGATACACCTTGCCACATCAAACAAATCTTAAGTCTAGAAGATGGTATACCAAAAGCATTTGTGAACGCTTTTCCTGCGGTCAATAGTCCGTACGGAATAGAATGCCACATAGAACGCATCATCCGCTGTGAAAAGACCTCAGACGCCATTTTACGCCTAAAGACCAAAGATGGTGCAACAATCTACGCTTTTGACCAACTGTATGCCGTCAACCGTACAGAATACAAAACCCCAAAAACCTACTATGTCAATTTTAGTGCATGGGCATACCATATTGAACCAAGCAATCAAGACGAAACCATCTTGGTAGAAGACCCTGTTGCCATTCGCTATCATCGTGCATTTAATGACATTGTCAGTCAAAATGGCGGTCACGTTCCTGATGATATTGATGATAAAATTCGTGCATGGCAGCCCAATCTTGATGATGGTGAGACGCTCGCCCCTGTTGAGATTAACTTTGGACACAGCTGTATTTATCTTTTTGGCGACACTTTTGGTCAAGAAGATGAGGCTTGGTGTCAAGGTCAGGTACTTGGCATTAGCCAAACTCAGTTTTTTAATAAAGACATCACCTTATTTGATGTGGTAATTTTGCGTGAGCCTGATGCCAGTCCTCTGGTGGTGCGTATCGCTGCAGTTACCACCGATGACACACAAAAAATTAAGGTGCATGACTATATCCAAGCTAATATTTGGCTGCAGGCCGCCATCTACAGCCAAAACCAAAAAATCTCTTAAAAAATAATTCAGTCAGCCACAAAAAACAATCAGAATAAACACTCTGATTGTTTTTTGTTTATTGTCAATCACTTTGGTTAATCAGGGGCGGTACTTGCTTTTTAATCAGAAACCAAAAAAGAGCCGATTAACGGCTCTTTTTTAATAACAGCGTGTTATTCTGTTGGGTTTTGCGACAGTGAACGCACATAAGCTGCAAGCAACATGATACGCTCATTACCCAACTTGGTCTGCCATTCAGGCATCACACCAGAACGACCATGACGGATGGTAGTACGGACAGACTCACGGTCTCCACCAAATAACCAAATATCATCAGTTAAGTTCGGTGCACCTATTGCGGTCATACCTTTAGCATCAGAACCATGGCACAGCACGCAGTTTGCTTCAAAGATGGCTTTGCCTTGAGCAACAGTGGCTGCATTTAAATCATAGCCGTTTTGGTTGCCAGAGATGCTAAGCACATAATCAGCAGCGGCACGCACACCAGATTCACCCAGTTGCTTTTGCCATGCCGCCATCGCACCCACACGACCATTATGAATAGTAATTAGGATATTCTCCGCCTCACCGCCATATAGCCAGTCATTATCCGTTAGGTCTGGATAACCCAAAGAACCTTTAGCGTTCGAGCCATGACATAATGCACAGTTTTGCAAGAATAGGCGGCTACCTGCTTTTAGTGCCTCAGGATCGGCTGAAAGTTTATCCACATAAGGTGCTAGCAATTTTACTTGCTCATCAATTTGGTCTTGAAGCTCTTTTGATGGTTCAGCTTCGTCTTTTTTATGAGCTTGTAATTCATTAAGTTTTGCTAGTACAGCAACTGCTTCAGTTGCACCTGCATTTGCCAAAATGCCTTGTTCAAAGTTTTCAGTAAATACTTTATTGTTGGCTTGTAGCTGGCTGTTAAGTTCGTTTTCTGATGTCCAAGGCACTTCTTGACCATCAACCTCAACCGTTGTAATGCCCTTCCAGACATTTGGCTGAATAGCGGGGAATAGCACAAAATAGCCCAAACCCCAAATTAGTGTACCAAAGAAGATAACCAGCCACCATTTTGGTAATGGCTTGTCATACTCTCTAATACCATCGTATGAATGCCCTGTCGTTTCATCTTCTTCTAAGACAGGTTTAGATTTTAATGTCCACACAAGTACGCTGAAGATAAATAACCAGCAAGCAAGTGATAGGACAGTAATCCAAGAACCCCAAAAAAAGCTCATTGTATATCCTTAGTGCGCTCGTGCGATGACAAGAAATTCTTGTCATCAAGCGCAAGTTGTGCATCTTCTTCAAAGCGTTTTTTATTCTTAGGCGAGTACGCCCACCATGCAATCCCGATAAAGGCAATAAAAGCCGCAACGGTTGCAATACTATGTAAAACGCCCCAGTTCATTAGCGTTGACCCTGCATTGCAATACCAAGTTGTTGCAGGTAAGCAACCAATGCATCAAGCTCGGTCGCTCCCTGAACTTGGTCAGGTGCTGCTGCAATGTCTTCTTCAGTGTAAGGCAAACCAAAACGATCTTTAAAGATACGCATTTTTTGCTGTACTTTTACGCCATCAACTTCATTCTTAGCAAGCCAAGGATATGAAGGCATCACGGATTGAGGCACAACAGAGCGTGGGTCAATCAAGTGGTCTTTGTGCCACTGGTCTGAATAACGACCACCTACACGAGCCAAGTCAGGGCCAGTACGCTTAGAACCCCATAGGAACGGATGATCCCAAGTGGATTCTGCTGCACGGCTATATGGTCCATAGCGTTCCACTTCAGCACGAAGTGGACGAACCATTTGAGTGTGGCAAACATGACAACCCTCACGGATATAAACATCTCTCCCCTCCAGCTCAAGTGCTGTCCAAGGACGCATATTTGGCAAAGGTTTGTTTACACCACCTTGATTGGGTGCATTGGTGTCATAAATCAGTGGGATTAGCTCAACCAAGGTTGCAAAACTAATTGCAATGACAATAAAGACAACCAGTAAGCCTGTGTTTTTTTCAACAATTTCATGAGTAATATTTGACATGATTTTCCCCTTAAGCCTTGATGGTGTCATTATCAAATACTTCATCACGACCTGTGTTTACCTCATCAGGCTTGGCGATTTTTTCAGGAATGCTCGGCATTTTAATGGTCTTATAGCAGTTATAAGCCATCACAAGCATACCTGCAACATACAACGCCCCACCCAATGTACGCACCACGAACGGCCAATGTGATACAACAACGGTTTGGATAAAGTCATAAGCCAAAGTACCATCTGGGTTGGTAGCACGCCACATCATACCTTGAGTAATACCAGAAATCCATAGTGCTACGATATATAGAACCGTACCTGTAGTCGCAAGCCAAAAGTGTACCGTAATAAGATTGGTTGAGTACATTTTTGCTTTGTTCCAAATACGCGGCAATAGCACATAGATAGAACCAATGGTAACCATACCCACCCAGCCAAGTGCTCCAGAATGCACATGACCTACCGTCCAATCAGTGTTATGGCTGATAGCGTTTACAGCTTTGATAGAAAGCATTGGACCTTCAAAGGTACTCATGGCATAGAAAGAAAGTGCCACAATCAAGAAGCGGATGATTGGGTCAGTACGCAATTTGTCCCAACTGCCTGACAGTGTCAAAACACCATTAATCATACCACCCCAAGAAGGTGCAAACAGGATAAGCGAGAACACCATACCTAAAGACTGAGTCCAGTCAGGTAATGCTGAATAATGCAAGTGGTGTCCGCCTGCCCACATATAAGAAGCAATTAATGCCCAAAAGTGAACAATAGATAAACGGTAAGAATAAACAGGGCGACCAACCTGCACAGGAATAAAGTAATACATCATGCCCAAGAAAGCAGCCGTCAGATAAAAGCCTACCGCATTATGACCATACCACCATTGAACCATCGCATCTGTCGCACCGCCATATAGCGAATATGACTTGAATAGACCTACTGGCACCGCCAAGTTATTCACGATATGAAGTAGTGCAATCGTGATGATAAAGGCGGCAAAAAACCAGTTTGCCACATAGATATGCGCAGTTTGACGCTTAATCAAAGTACCAAAAAACACAATAGCATAAGCAACCCACACCAATGCAATAGCGATATCAATCGGCCATTCTAGCTCAGCATATTCTTTACTAGAAGTAATGCCCAAAGGCAAGGTAATAACCGCCGAGACAATGATGGCTTGCCAGCCCCAAAATGTGAACCAAGCCAAATATGGAGCGAACAAGCGTGTCTGACAGGTACGCTGAACGATGTAATAAGATGTTGCAAAAAGTGCTGACCCCCCAAACGCAAAAATCACCGCATTGGTATGTAGCGGTCTTAAGCGTCCAAAAGATAGCCAAGATGTATCAAAGTTTAAAGCTGGCCATGCAAGCTGTGATGCGATAAGCACACCCACTGTCATGCCAACGATGCCCCAAAATACTGCCATGATGGTAAAGAAACGCACAATAGTGATTTCATACTCACGGTCAATATTCGGTGCTACTGCTGTATTAGTTAGACTCATTGGATATTTTCCTGTGCAGCCCGATTTGTATAGCGAATTTCATTGCTGATGTTGCTTGATGCTGTCTAATTTATCTTCATCATCAATCAGCCATCAGCGATAAAATCAACGCTTTTTGATTTGTACTTTTATATATTTTAACGCAAAGCAATACAAATATCATCAACTTACAAGCCAGCCAAGATAAAAACCCTTAATTTTTTTAAGGAAAATACAACAAAGATCATCAAATCTATACAATGTGTATTAGTTATGCTTGCTTGGCTGATGAATTGCTTGGCTTGCATGATTTGGTAGCACTATTTAATATTGTGCAAACCAAACCTATTTTAATTCCATATTGCTAATAGGGTATTAACAATACTTCTCAGCTTTTATTATACAACACAAATGTAATTTTTAGGCTATCTTTTGTAAAAATAATTGAATTTTTAGCAAAATTTTGTGATTTTAGGCATTTTTATCCATTTTCAGCCCATCTTGACGGATTTTTTTAAAACAAAAACTTGAATTTAGGGGATATTTGGATGGCAAAATGGTCGGTAATCATGATTTTTGAATAGCCAATGCAAGGTATCTGTCATCTGTCACAAATATTTACAATTTGGTCATCACTTCCTGTACCGCCCTTTGCGTTTGAATTTTATGACATTTAGCCATTTAATTGACGGTTTTTTGATTTATAATACACCCATGATGCACAAGCCAACCCCATGACGCAATCGTTATTTAAAGTTGGCTTGCCCTACTATTTATTTTAAGAATCTTGGAGATGACCCAATGGCACAATTTTTATCACAGGCATGGTTTGATGTTGTAAGCCAACTTAACGCCCAAACTGGTGAACTAAACCTACCACCCACCTTGCAGACACTCATCATTAATATTACCATTGAACAAGACACCTCTGCCCTACTACACCTACAAGATGGTAAAATCCACCAAGGTCATGCAGAACACGCTGTTAGCACCATCAGAATTGACCAACAAACACTTAAAGACATCATACAAACAGGCGACACTAATATTGCCATAGAAGCCTTTATGATGGGCAAAATCCGCATTGATGGCGACATGAGTGCCATCATGTCGTTGCAATCTGCCAAACCAAGCCCTGAACAAAAAGCACTCTTTAAGGAAATTTTAAGCCATACTGAGTTTTAATGACAACTATCCTGTTTTAAGGTTTTATTCAAGTTTTATGCATTTGTCTAGACATAATCCTAAAAACTACTCAAATTTGGGTGTTTTTAGGATTTGGATAAATAGTGTTTCATATTATAAAATAATCAGTCAAAAGTTACGCTTTCTATTTATCAAAAATGCTATAATAACGCCAAGATATAAAAATAAGACCTAAGAACACATCAAGCAATTTTGCTGATTTTATCAACCGATATATTTACAGTCAGCCATACAAGGTGTCTATATGCCAGACTCACAAAACCAGTCAAAGGTGCCAGCCAATCAAGCAGACCAAGCGTCCAAGCCAGCACCCGCAGAACTCACCCCAAAAAAACCAAAAAAACAACGCCCACCTCCAGAAAAAATCATTCCACATTCTAAAGACATGGATGCGACAAAACATCGTGTGCACCCACGCTTTGCCAAGGGTAAATACCAAAATATCCGTCTTGTGGTGATGTATGCGATATTAGTTGGTTTTTTGGTTGCACCTTGGATTCGCTGGAATGGCAGACAGGCGATTTTATTAGATGTGATTGAACCAAGGTTTCATATCTTTGGGGCAACTTTTATGCCACAGGATTTTTATTTCTTTGCATTCGTGTTCATCATTGCTGCCATGACGCTATTTATGGTTACGGTATATGCTGGGCGTGTGTGGTGTGGCTATGCCTGCCCACAGACCATCTATGTACATCTGTATCAGCATATAGAAAAATGGGTCATCGGCGAACGCAATCAACGCATCAAGTTTGACAAAGCACCTTGGAATACTCAAAAAATCCTAAAAACACTGCTTATCCATGGTGTTTGGCTAGTGTTCTCTGCGATTACTGCTTTGACATTCATCGCCTTTATTGTAGGAACAGATTATCTGTTCTTTAATGGGCATACGCCATTTTTTATGGGTTGGGGCAAAATTACTTGGGTGTTTTTTATATTAATCACCTTTGTAACTCAGACCAATGCAGGCTATATGCGTGAACATATGTGTGTACATCTATGCCCCTATGGTCGCTTCCAGTCGGTAATGTTTGACAAAGACACGCTACTGGTCTCCTACGACTACGAACGAGGTGAGCCTCGTGGTGCACGCAAACGAGGTGATCACCCAGAGGGTTATGGCGACTGCGTAGATTGCAGCATGTGCGTTCAAGTATGTCCAACAGGGATTGATATCCGTGATGGATTGCAGGTGGAATGTATTCAGTGTGCTGCTTGTGTTGATGCGTGTAATGAAATCATGGACAAAGTGGGCTATCCTCGTGGACTGATACGCTACACCACCGAGCGACAACTGCTCGAAAAACAAAAAACCAAAGTCATCAGCCCTCGTATCTTTGCCTATATATTTGTACTAGGTGCCGCCATCACCGCAGCGACATTGGTCGCTACAGGTCGTGCACCATTGGAGATGGAAATTCGCCATGACCGCAGACAAATCAGCACTGTCAAGCATGGAAAAGTAGAAAACAGCTATGTCCTAAAAATCGTCAACAAAACAGACGAAAGGCAAATTTACAAGGTACGCCTAGAGCCTACCGAAGGATTGACGCTACAGTCTCGCTTCAAACAAATCCCATTGCAGGCGAATGAGCCGTATGATTTGCCTGTCAGTATCATCGGTGATGCCAATATCATCAAAGCTGGCACAACACCAATCACCATCACGGTCTATACCGAAGATGGCAAATATAGTGCCAGTGCTGATGATAATTTTATCCATCAACCAAAACAATAAACACAGTGCCAGTCATTAAAACCAAGCAAACACTCCAAGTATCTTTCTTGGGGTGTTTTTTGTGGTTGTTGATGAGAGTTAGACAATCATCAAGGATGGATTGGTTTTAGCTAAAGATGCTAGTGCCAATCAGCTTTTAAGATATATTAAGTTTAAACCATCTTACATTTGGAATTTTTAAACTAACAATATTTTGGCTTGATTAAAAATATGCTAAAATAGAGTAAATTTTTTTATAGCCTCATTATCATGAATACTAACCAAAAACAAACATCTCAAAAAGAACCTTGGTACAAAAACCCTTTTATGACTATTTTTGTGGTTGGTCTGCCTGCTTTTGTGGTGGTGGTTTGCCTGTTTTTTATCGGCTATTCCATCAAGATTCAAGACAGTACCGTACGAGATGATTGGTACATGGACGGCAAAACTCTCTATCAAGACGCCACACGAGATAAGCTGGCACATGACCTTGATATCTCTGGTGTGATGCGTTTTGATGGTGATAAGGTTAGGTTTGAACTTCGCTACCCTAAAGACAGCCTACAAAGCGGAAAACTAAAAGACGGCACACCACTACAATACCCAAAACTTCTTGCCGTTAGTATTTCACACGCCACCGATGAGAGTAAAGACAGGGATTTTAGCATCAGACATATCAGCGATAATATCTATGAGGGCAAGGTCTATCTTGATGATACACCTGCCAAATATTACCTACAAGTCAATAATGATGGCATTCACAACTGGCGACTGATTCATGTGCAAAAACTCCCTGCCAAAAATGCCGTCATGGCTCCATTATCTAGCTTTGATGATAATGATGGTGCCTTACCCGACCAAAGAGACAAACGATTTAATCAGCAAAACCAGTAATATTAATAGCAACTTTCATAACAACCATACCATCTTAAAACAGCAAAAATCCAAAAAATAACCATAAAAAACCCAGTAATCAGCTAGGGTTTTTTATGTTTGGTAATGGTTTTATGGCTTGCATCATTCACCCTTTTTTTACCATTTACCTTTTGCATCCTTCATCTTCTTTGTTCTTAAAATCCAAATTTATTATTCAAATCATCAAACAATACATCAGATTGACCGCTTTGGTAATCATCAGCCTTTTCTTCTTCTGCAATAACCTGACGAGCCACATGTAAAATCAACTGTCTTAACCAGCGGTGTGCAGAGTGGTGCTGCAGCAAGGGCGACCATGCCATTGTGAGTTCAAACTCTGGAATAAAGAATGGCGGTTCTTTGACAATAATCTGTGGATTGTTGTGTGCTTGTAGCTTGGCGACACGAGTCGGCAAAGTTGCAATCAAATCTTTATTGGCAGCAAGCATGGCGGGCATCTGATAGTGGCGAGTAAAAACACTAATTCGGCGTTTTTGTCCTAGTCGTTGCAAGGCTTGATCAATAGAGCCTAGACCACCTGATTTTTCAGGATTGACCCCAAAACCCACACCCATGCCTGTCTTAGACACCCAAACATGCTGGGCTTTTAGGTAGTTTTTGAGATTAAATCTGCTCACATATGGACTGTCTGCTGATAACAAACAACTAAAAGTATCACGCCATACCAGTACTTGATGAAAGCTTTGAGGGATTTCATTAAAGCGGTTAATCGCCAAGTCCACACGCCCTTGCTCCATGTCTTGGTAGGACACATCAGATGGAGTTAAAAAGTCCAAAATGACATTCGGTGCTTCGCTACGAAGTGCCTTGACCAAGCGTGGCACTAAAGTCGCCTCGGCATAATCAGAGGTCATGATGCGAAATACTCTAGATGTACTATAAGGGCGAAACTCTGTGCGTGGCTCAAGCAGAGTGCTGACATCAGAGAGAATTTCACGAATGCGTGGCTGTAGTTCGCCTGCTCGCTCGGTAGGGGTCATGCCTTCACTTGAACGCACCAATAGCGGATCATTAAATAAAGAGCGAAGCCTACGCAGAATATTACTCATCGCAGGCTGGGTGATACCAAGCTGTTCGGCAGCACGAGTAACATTCTTTTCTCGTAGCAATACATCAAGATGTACCAGTAGGTTTAAATCAACTTTTTGTAGGTTCATGATTGCCCTTATCATCTTACGATTAAAAACTCATCAGCACACACCCATGTTGTGCCACCTGCTTACTATACAATCAGCACAGGCGTACCCACACCAACCATGTCATATAGTCGCACTACATCACTATTACGCATACGCACACAGCCATGCGACATCGGCACACCCATCGGCTCAGTATCAGGCGTGCCATGTATGTAGATATAGCGTGCGTGCGTATCACAGACCATGCCATCTGCTGTTTTACCCAGATTATACCCATCTTCTGTGCCTTTTAACCACAAAATACGGCTCAAAATCCAATCTCTATCAGAATATGCCCGCCCAAGTTTGTCATCATAAATCTCGCCTGTAAATCGCCTACCAACAAAGACTGCACCAACAGGATATTCACCACCGATTTTATCACTGATTATATGCCTGCCAAGTGGTGTACACCCCGTCCCCTCAAACTGCCCCACTCCATTTTTAGCGGTGGATATGCTAAAGGCACAAACAAGCCCCTTACCCCTAAAAACACTAAGTTTTTGGCAAGTGGTATCAATGTGTAAATGAATGCTGTCTGCGGTTGAATTCATGACCACCTAGATAATAACAATTCAATAAAAATTTCAAGGAGTATTAAGTTAAAAAATGATAGATATTTTATAAAATGTTAGTTTAGCAAATTTTGCCAGATTTTTCCCTATTTTCTTAAGAAATGATGGTAAATTTATCATCTTTTCATGTTTTCTTATCATTTTTTATACTTATTCATGTTTTTTACACTTTCTCGTGTAATCAGTAATTTTTTAAAAAAATAAAAAATCAACCCCAAAAGCCCAGTAAAAGTGCTATAATTTTTGAAATTTTCATTATTTTTTGGAGTTTTTTATGTCAACTACTACTACCATCTTACAGCACCTGCCTGAAGGTCAAAAAGTTGGTATCGCTTTTTCTGGCGGTCTTGATACTTCCGCCGCCTTACTTTGGATGAAGCAAAAAGGTGCTTTGCCATATGCTTACACTGCCAATCTAGGTCAGCCTGACGAGGACGACTACAACGCCATCCCTGCCAAAGCCGAGCAGTACGGTGCAATTAAGGCACGCCTGATTGATTGCCGTATGCAGCTTGCCCAAGAAGGCATTGCCGCCATTGCCTGCGGTGCATTTCATATAACCACAGGCGGAATGCCTTATTTTAACACCACGCCGTTAGGTCGTGCAGTAACAGGCACCATGCTGGTTACTGCCATGCGTGAAGATGAGGTTAATATTTGGGGTGATGGCTCAACTTATAAAGGCAATGACATTGAGCGTTTTTATCGCTATGGTCTGCTTGCCAACCCAGAATTAAAGATTTATAAACCATGGCTTGACCAATCTTTCATCGATGAGCTTGGCGGCCGAGCTGAGATGAGCCAGTTTTTGATTGATAACGGCTTTGATTATAAAATGAGTAAAGAAAAAGCCTATTCTACCGATAGCAATATGCTTGGAGCTACGCATGAAGCTAAAGATTTGGAATTCTTAAACGCCAGCCATAAGATTGTTGAACCCATCATGGGCGTACGCTATTGGGATGAGAATGTCAAGATTGATGCTGAAGAGGTGAGCGTTACTTTTGAAGAAGGTGTGCCTGTTGCCATCAATGGCGAACGCATCAACAATCTTGTTGACCTAATCCTAAAAGCCAACGAAATCGGCGGCCGTCATGGTTTGGGTATGACCGACCAAATCGAAAACCGAATTATCGAAGCCAAATCTCGTGGCATCTATGAAGCCCCTGGCATGGCACTATTACACATCGCCTATGAGCGTCTGGTAACAGGCATTCACAACGAAGACACCATCGAACAATACCGAATCAATGGTCTGCGTTTGGGTCGTCTGCTATATCAAGGTCGCTGGTTTGATAGCCAAGCACTCATGCTAAGAGAAACCGCCCAGCGTTGGGTGGCTCGTGCCATCACAGGTGCAGTAACGCTAGAGTTGCGTCGTGGCAACGACTACAGTATCCTAAACACCGAATCTGACAACTTAACCTATCAACCAGAACGCCTATCTATGGAAAAAGTTGAAGATGCAGCATTTACACCACTAGATCGTATCGGACAGCTGACCATGCGTAATCTAGACATCACCGATACTCGCCATAAGCTAGCCATCTATACCCAAACAGGTCTGCTTGGTGTAGGTAGTGGCAATGCTGTGCCGCAACTTGAACAAAAGTAGCCCATTTTCCCCAAAAGCACACACTGATATTGTGTGTGCTTTTTTGTTGACATATTAAATAAATTTATACCAACGAAAAGTACCACGCACCCAGATGCAGATGCTACCCTGCCTTGGATAATACAAATGGCATAAAAATGGTTACAACCTTTTGAGTATCACAAAAAATCAATGACTTGTCTTTTGTAACGCAAGTATCATTTATGTACTCACACAGTCATGCAACTTGCAAAATATACTACAAATATTCGTACACCCCACCCATTTCATGCTAAAATACCAAATATTAACAATAAATAGTCATTATCATTCATCATTAGTCAGTCAATAACGAACCAACCATGACCACACTTACCCTGATTCAGCCAGACGATTGGCACATTCATCTGCGTGATGGTGATGCTTTACGCACTACCGTACCGCACGCCGCCACAAGTTTTAACCGCATCATCTGCATGCCAAACCTTGTGCCACCCATCAAGACAACCGCAGACGCCATTGCCTACCGAGAGCGGATTTTGACTGCTTTGGCAAAGGCGGACATCAGCAAAACTCGTAAAGACCAATTTGACCCACGCATGGTGCTATATCTGACCGATCAGACCACGCCTGATGAAATTGAGCGTGCCAAAGTCTCAGGCGTGGTGCAAGCCGTCAAGCTTTATCCTGCAGGAGCAACCACCAACTCATCAGATGGCGTTACTGATATTTTGGGGCGAGCGGTTGTATTTGAAGCCATGCAAAAACACGGCATTCCATTACTGGTGCATGGAGAGGTTACTCATAGCGATGTGGATATCTTTGATCGTGAAAAGCGTTTTTTGGACGAGATTTTATCCGTCATTATCAAACATTTTCCTGAGTTAAAAATCGTCATGGAGCACATCACCACTGCCGATGCTGCTGATTTTTGCTTGGCACAAGACAAGCACATCGCAGCGACCATTACACCTCAACATTTATTATTTAATCGCAATCATCTACTCGTTGGCGGTGTTAAACCACACTTTTATTGTTTACCGATTTTAAAACGAGCAAAGCATCAGCAACGCTTGTTAGAAGTTGCTACCTCTGGCAATCCCAAATTTTTCTTGGGTACAGACTCTGCACCTCACGCTACCCACACCAAAGAGTCCGCTTGTGGCTGTGCTGGCTGCTATTCTGCCGTACACGCTCTACCACTTTATGCCACCGCCTTTGAAAGCGTAGGGGCTTTGGATAAACTAGAAGGTTTTGCCAGTCGTTTTGGGGCTAGCTTCTATGGCTTGCCTATCAATACCAGCACCATTACTCTAGCTAAACAAGAACAAACCGTCACAGAGTCCTATGACTACTTAGATGGCAAGACGCTTACGCCACTATTGGCAGGTCAGACCCTAGCTTGGAGACAGGTGTTGTGATGACAAAGTTCGCCAATAAACCAACAACCCTAAAAGAGCGTTTTCGTGGCTTTATGCCTGTGGTGGTTGATGTTGAGACTGCAGGCTTTAACGCTCAAACAGACGCCCTGCTTGAGATTGCTTGCATTCCCATCTTGATGGATGATACAGGCAATCTGTATCAAGGCGAGCCACTAAACGCCCATATTGAGCCATTTGCTGGAGCGAACCTTGAGCCTGCCGCCTTAAAATTTACAGGCATCAATCCTGATAGTCCCTTTCGCAAGGCAATCAGCGAGAATGAAAAAATCGCCCTAAGACGCATTTTTAAAGCACTTAAAGAAGTTCGTAAGCAGTTTGATTGCCGTCAGTGTATCTTGGTGGGGCATAATGCTCATTTTGACCTTACCTTCTTAAATGCCGCCATCGCCCGCACCAATAGCAAAAATCATTCGCCCTTTCATGCGTTTAGCGTACTAGACACAGCAAGCCTATCCGCTTTGGCATACGGTCATACAGTACTAGCAAGGACTTGCGTCATGGCAGGCATTGACTTTGATAATAATCATGCCCACTCAGCATTATACGACACCCAAAAAACCGCCGAGCTATTTTGTAAAGTATTTAATGAGTTGCCCATGCTAACCGCCATGCCAAGCGTTGATGCTGAAATAGAATCGGCAGAAACAAGCGAATCATAATATTAATAATACATCATGCCATTAATTTGGTATGATGTATTATTAAAAACGCAAAATAATTATGTTTTGTTGACAATCTAAAATCACCAAAACGCAGATTTTATCTTTTAGTACACCCTTGGCTTAATTCAAAGTTTAGCCAATTCGATCAAATAATGTTTATATTCTCTTCCAACTCTAAACCACTTTCTTTAATAAGTGTGAGGTAAGCCATCAAGAATTTATATTTAGTCTCTGCAAGTTTTTGCTCTGCCTCTGTTACTCCCTGCCTAGCCTGTATTACCTCCAAATGGTTTCTTATGCCGTATATTTGTCCTGTTTCAGTTGATTTGAGTTGGAGTTGTCTGCTTTTAAGTACGCGTTCTTGTGCAAGAATTTGATGGTACATAGCATTACTTTCAGCATAAGCTTGGCGTATTGCCAGTTTAATTTGTCTCTCCATAGCAACTAATTGAGCATAGGTTGCCTCATATTGATTCATTGCTTCACTTATTTTACTATTTAGGTCTCCACCTGCGAACAAAGGAATATGAAACTGCAATTGTATTGTAGCATTTCTTTGTTTATCATCAGCTTTGTAGTTATTGGGAGATGATACATCTTGATATTTAATCTGCCCTTTGAGTGTAGGCAAACGATTATTTTTAGCAGCTTTAACAGCCTCTTCTTGGCTGTTAACAGCATATTTTTGTGCTAAATACCTATGATTATTCTCCAAAGCAATCGATTGCCATTCATCTAGGCTATATTTTTTAATCTGTAAAAGATAATCATCAATTTGATCAAGGATAGAAATAGGCTCAATTTGTTTACTATCCAACCCTGTATAATTATTAAGCTGATTTTCCAAAATTTGTCTTTTTGCAATTGCGGCAATCTCTTGTGCTACAGCATTGTCATAACCCGCTTGAGCTTCGTGTATATCTAGTGCTGTAGCAACACCTTTGTCAAATAATGCCTGAGCACGCCTAACCTGTTGTTCATAAGATATTTTTTCTGCTGTATAAGCAATGATTGTTTCATTACTAAGTAACAAATTAAAATAATTCTCTGCCACATTGTATAATAGTTGCTCTTTAGCATCACTATAATTTTTCTCAGCCACCTTACTATTGTAGATACTTTGACGATATTTGGCAATCTCACTTCCATCAAATAAAGTTTGACTAAGCTGTAAATCCCAACCATAATTTTCTTTAATAGAAGTCGAAGAATGAGGTTGATTCTGATAATTGATATTCCCAGAAAGATGTGGATAGAAAACTGATTTGGCCTGCCGTTGTTTTTCTTGAATAACATTTTTTTGATAAAACGCCTCCTGATAATCTGCAGAATTTTGTTGTGCAGCAAACCACGCTTCTTGCAAATTAAACGCATAAGTAGGAGAACTATTCATAAAAAAGAGTAAAGAAAGTGAATAAGGATAAATATACTTTTTCATTTTTATATTTCTCATGGTTTCTCTGGTTGATTCGGATGCTTTTAACAATTCTTATTACAATACTCAGTTTATCAAATTAAATAAAAGTGCAGGAAAAATTAACGCTCACGAAAACTTTCATCAACTTTTGTCTGCAATGGACTTAACATATAATCCAAAACACGGCGTTTACCCGTTTTAATTTCAGCAGTAACATTCATCCCTGGTGTTAAGTTGATTGTTACCCCATCTATATTTAATGTGCTTTTATCAAGAGCAACAAGTGCAGTATATACCAGTCCTAAATGTTGGTGTTCTACGGCATCATGGCTAATGCTTTTGATTTTGCCTGTCAAATAACCATAACGAGTATAAGGAAAACTCTCAACTTTGACAATAACATCCTGACCAACCTTTATAAAGCCGATATCTTTATTTAGCACCAATACCTCTACTTCCACTTGATTGTCATTAGGCACCACAACCATGATTTTTTGTGCTGCTTGTACGACTCCACCTAAAGTGTAAGTTGCTAACTCTTGTATGGTACCATTAACAGGCGATTTAATACTTAGCAATTTCTGACGCTGCTTAGCTTTATTAGTTTGACCAGTGTATTGATTAATTTGCTCATTGGTTTGACGCAAAGATTCTAATGTATCGCGTTTTAGATTTTGAGTATATAACATACGGTTTTGTTCAGCTTGCATGATTGCAGCTTGTATTTTTTGAATCTGACTACGCGTACTTTGTAAATCATTCTGATTGCTAAGTAATTTACTTTCTTGCTCCAGATAGGCATGCTCGGATATAAAGTTCTCTGCTTTAAGCTTTCGATAGT